>JAGYLA010000015.1 GCA_018401215.1 Bacilli bacterium
GCCCATCGTGACCACATGAACGCCTTGTTCCATCAGCCACGTGAAATGCTCCATGCTAATGCCATGGCCATGGGTAATGTTTTCCCCGTTGGCGATGATGACATGGGGGTTGTATTGTGCTTTGATGCGCGGTAGTTCACGCTCAATAATCGTTCGACCAAGCGAACCGAAAATGTCTCCAATAAATAATAGTTTCAATAGCGTCTCCTAAAAAGAAAAGCCTTCAAACGAAGGCTTATTTTGCGATATCAAATGCTCTTGTTTCGCGAATAACAGTGACTTTAACAGTACCTGGATAGGTCATGCTCTTTTCAATTTCTTCACGAATGTCACGAGCCATTTGATATGCTTGAACATCGTTAATTTGATCTGGTTTCACAATGACGCGAATCTCACGACCTGCTTGAATCGCGTATGACTTATCGACGCCTGGTTTGGCATTCGAAATTTCTTCGAGTTGACGCAAGCGTTTGATGTAGTTTTCCATCGATTCACTGCGAGCCCCAGGGCGAGCAGCACTAAGTTTATCCGCTGCTGTGACCAAGACCGCAATGATTGATTCATGCGGGAAGTCGCCGTGGTGTGACCCAATCGAGTTAATGACTTCTGGTTTTTCATTGTATCTGGTACAAAGATCCATCCCGATCTCAACGTGCGAACCATCAACTTCATGGTCAACGGCTTTTCCAATGTCATGAAGCAAGCCGGCGCGGCGCGCGAGTAATTCATTCTCACCAAGTTCGACCGCAAGTTTGCCAGCAAAGAAGGCGACTTCCATTGAGTGTTTCAAGACGTTTTGAGCGTACGAGGTTCGGTACTTCAAACGGCCAATCAACTTGATCAAATCCGGATGAACACGGCCAATTCCAGTATCAAAGACAGCTTGTTCACCAGCTTCACGAATTTCAGAATCAATGTCGGTTTGCATCTTCTCGACCACTTCTTCGATGCGGCCAGGATGAATTCGTCCATCTGAGACTAAAATCTCCAAACTGCGTTTGGCAATTTCTCGGCGGATCGGATCAAACCCACTTAAGACGACCGCTTCTGGTGTGTCATCAATAATGACGTCAACCCCAGTCAGCGCTTCTAAGGCACGAATGTTTCGTCCCTCACGACCAATAATTCGGCCTTTCATGTCGTCACTTGGTAGCGTCACGACAGAGACCGTTTTTTCTTGCGTTGCATCATTGGAATATTGCAAGATGGCATTAGCAAGCAGTACTTTACTATTGCGGTCCGCTTCGGATTTGGCTTCCGCTTCTGTTTCTCGCATGTAGGTCGCAATCTCTTGCGCCATTTCCCGTTCAACACGTTCTAAAATCATCGCTTTCGCGGTCTCTTGCGGGAGTCCGGAAATGTCGATGAGCTTTTGTTCTTGCTCCAAAATAAGAGCATCTACTTTACTGTTCTTTTCATCTAGTTCGAGTTTTCGAGCATCAATAGCAACTTCTTTGCCATCAATAGCAGACTCACGTTTGTCCAAATTAATTGCACGCGTGTCAAGACGTTCTTCTCGACCTGCAATTCGTTCTTCAAGCTCGGTTGCAATGCGGGTACGTTCTTTGATGTCCCGTTCTGCAGTTTGACGCAACTCATTGGCTTGAGTTTTGGCTTCAGTGAGAATTTCTTTACTGCGTGAATCTGCATCTAATTTTGCAGTTTCTAGCAGTTGGGAAGCTTGTTTTTTCGCTTCGTTTCCAGTTTGTTTATCGAAAAGTGACTTGAGGACAAATCCAACGATTGCCCCGATAAAAAGTCCTAGTAAAATAGGTATGATTAAATCAGTCATGATCAATCCTCCATTTTACTTGCGGTTCTTTGTAATAAATCGTTTACTGTTGCAACTCATTATACCCAACTTGAAAGGCTTTTCGCAAACGTTTCATGCTGGCAGAAAAAAACACGCTTAACAGCGTGTTTTTAGATGGATTCGCGAATTTTTCCTTCGATTTCAGCAAGCATTTTCGGGTTGTCTTTTAAGAAGACTTTCGCATTCTCTCGGCCTTGACCAATCTTTTCTCCCAAATAGGCAAACCATGCACCTGATTTTTCGATGATTTCTTTTTCCACCGCAATATCGAGTACTTCACCCTCACGCGAGATGCCTAAGCCAAAGACCAAGTCCACTTCGATGACTTTGAATGGTGGTGCAACTTTGTTTTTCACCACTTTTACTTTTGTGCGGGAACCAACAAAGTCATTGCCAATTTTTAATGCTTCGCCGCGACGAACTTCCAAGCGAATCGTCGAATAAAATTTTAGTGCGCGGCCACCCGGAGTAATTTCAGGGTTTCCAAACATGACACCGACTTTTTCGCGGATTTGATTGATAAAGATCGCAACCACGTTCGTTTTCGAGATGATCCCAGAAAGTTTACGCATTGCTTGAGACATCAAGCGCGCTTGTAATCCCACGTGTGATGCTCCCATGTCACCTTGAATCTCGGCTTCTGGTACCAACGCAGCCACACTATCGATGACAACAATATCAATCGCGCCAGAACGAATCAAGGCTTCGGCAATTTCAAGTCCTTGTTCACCGGTATCAGGTTGCGACAACAACAAATCATTGATGTTGACACCCAAATGGCCTGCGTAGACAGGATCGAGTGCGTGTTCTGCATCAATGAAGGCGGCAGTGCCCCCTTTTTTCTGAGCTTCAGCAATCGCGTGTAACGCAAACGTGGTTTTCCCTGATCCTTCTGGACCGTATACTTCAACAATTCGGCCACGTGGGTATCCACCAATCCCCAAAGCAACATCCAAGGCAATCGACCCCGAAGGAATCACTTCGACATCAACATGGGCTTTGTCACCCAGTTTCATCACGGACCCTTTTCCAAATTGTTTTTCAATTTGTTTTAATGCTTCATCCAATGCTTTTGCTCTTTTTTCTGACATGGCTCCTCCACGTAGTATATGATTCGTTATTTAATTTGTTTTACTTATGAGAATATTACATCTTTTGCTTGAAGCAAGTAATCCATTCCACTCCAAAGCGTTAACATCGCCGCTACATAAATTAAAATTAGCCCAATCTCTTGTAACGGAGTTAGAAACAATAAGACAATGGCCACCATGGTGACTGCGGCTTTGATCTTCCCAGTTAACTGCGCTGCATGAACGACACCTTTGTCAGATAGCATCATCCGCAGTCCACTGACGATGAATTCTCTGGCGACAATAATCGCAACAATCCACGCTGGAACAAGTGTTGATTCAACCAACAATAATAACGCCGATACCACCAATATTTTATCGGCAAGTGGGTCCATAAATTTACCGTAAGTGGTAATCAAGTTGTACTTTCTTGCGAGGTATCCATCTAATAAATCCGTCAAACTGGCAACCGCAAAGATGCTTGCAACAACAACGAAATTAATTGGTGTACCAAACAGTTCCCCCGGGATGTCAATGTAATAAAACACCACGATAATCGGGATCAAAAAGATTCGTAATGTGGTCAAAGAATTTGGTAAATTCATACGTTCCCTCACGAAAGAGTATACCATAATACGACATTCAATCGATGTGATGTATTGCAAGTCCATACTACATATGATAGAGTATTTTTGCTGTTGGAGGTGAAGAAATGGCAAACATTAAACAACAAATCAAACGTTCCAAAACGAACGACAAAGCCAAAGCCGCTAACGCGGGGAAAAAAACACGTTTAAAAAATGTGTTAAAGCAAACGTTGATCGCCTTGGAAGGAAAACCAACCAAAGAATCACAAGCTGCGTTAAACTTAGCCTTCAAAACATTGGACAAAGCCCAATCAAGTGGCATCGTTCATAAAAATTATGTCGCACGTCAAAAATCAAAATTAGCAAAACTAGCTCAACAATAAGGCAACCACATCGTGGTTGCCCTTTTTTTATAAGTTTAAAATATACAACTCAAGAGCAACTTGTTTATCAAGCAGTCCTTTTTTGATTTGAAATTCGGTATCGGCCAATACATCAAGTTGATAACTAAGTTCATCTTCACTTAAGGTTTGAGCATTCTTTTCCATGTAATACACGCGTCCTTTGGAGGCGTTAAAAATACGCATCAAATCCTCTTTTTTGAACCCTCGCTGAAGCAGTTGTTTGGTGTAGTTCATTTCCCGAAACTTGTTTTGAATCAATGTCAGTAAGCGAACGGCATCTTCGGTTTGCAGCAAGTCTGCAAGTTGTTCGAGCGCTTGTTGTTTGTTTTTATCCACCACCGCATTGATCAGTTGAAACACATCATGTTCGACGTTTCTTGCGACGAGCAAATCAACATCTTCTTCCGCAATGGTGTCCCCTGTCGCAAAATAATTGTCGAACTTTTGTAATTCGTTCATTACTTTTTGGGCGTCACCTTCCACTCGCACCAACAAGGAGTCCAGTGCTCGTGGTTGAATCTTGACACCTCGGCGGTCCAAAAAGTTCATCACCGATTCTTTCAAATGCTCGCCCGACATCTTTTCAAAGTCATGCACGCTTCCCGCGGCACTCATTCGTTTGAACAATTTCGAACGCTTATCAATCGCTTTGGGAATCACAACCAGCGTCAAGAAGGTTGGAATGGAATCAATCAAGGCATAAAAATCACCCAACCAATCCAATGGTTTCTTCAAACGCGACATGCTTCCATGATGACAAGTTTATAATACTCTAAGAAAGTCGTTTTGCGCGTCCCAGCCAATCATCGTCGATAAGTCAAATTCTTCGGCGTCATGAACAACACTATTGGTCATCCAGTTGCCTACTTGTTCGGTGATGTCTTGGACTTTTTATCGACCAGAACGGATCACCAGTAAGACATGAAGTTGTCCCATATGTTCCTCTTAGAATTATTGTGCACAACACCAACCACTGCAACCAACGAACAATTTTGCTAATAACTACGTTTTGATGGAGGAGTACCCAAGAGGCTGAAGGGACTCGTCTCAAGCGAGTAGGTCGGGAAACCAGCGCGAGGTTCAAAATCCCTCTTCCTCCGCCTTACGACCAGTACAAACTCCAGTGTTGGGTTTTTTATTGTTTTGGGTTCCAAACTTTAAACTAAAATTAATCATAAAGTTAGAAAGTTGGAAAGTATGATTATTGAGGTTAGAAAAGCTCAGGTCACAATACCCAAAGAAGTCATTGATGCTTTAAACATTCAGGAGGAGATCATCTAGAAGTCAGTGTGATGGATGGTATGGTCGTATGGAACCGATTTTTAATTTATACCAAAAGTACATAAATAAACTCAGAAAAACCATTATGATGATTCGAAGCCCACGAAATACACTACTGGACCCTTTACGTCTGTTGAGCAACTCATAGAGTACCTTGAAAATGACAATGAAGATCGCGAAGAGGCAACTCCGATAGCAATAATAAAAAGTTCTGAGCAGAGCCTTCAAGAGTGACACCAACAACGGCAGACAGCGCGTTAAGATTATATGAATAGCCAGATGGTTCGCACTTAGCTCAGCGGGAAACTTGCTTGACGTGCAAGGGTCGGGGTTCAAATCCCCTCTGAGTCACCCATCGACAAGCCACACCTGGAGACAGGTGTTTTATTTTACCCATTCTCCATAAAGAGTTGGCGATATTCTTTGGTGGTAAAGAACCAGTTCCAAAGCACAGGACCGAAACGGGCTGCATCTTGATCGGTTCGATACAGTGTCAAATCTGACACAAGCCTGCATTTTATCCCTTTGCTGGTAGCCATAATTGTTTCTGCCAACACTAATGATGCCAATTTCAGGATCAATTGGCGTTAAGTTTTCGATATTGATTGCTTGTTTTGACCACGTTGACCCAACAGATGCATCTGCTTTTGTACCAACCATTTGTTCATTGTCGCCCATAAACAACCATCGCTTGTTCGCAAAATCTGCGGTCATCACAATCGATTCATCATTACTTTTCTCCAGCTGGATCACTTTGGAGCACCCTGGGTGGATCTTTGACGATACGATACTCCTGCTTTGACATAGCGAACCGGGATCTTCTACTTCTTGCGACTGCTGCAAGCTCCAGCCAAACGATCGTTTTGACTAAAATCAGGTAAGACCAATGTGCCAATCGACATCGTTTGAATTACATCAAACACAGCACCCACGTGATCAAAATCACCATGCGATAAAGACCAAATAATCCAGATGAGTCACATTCAACGCATGAAAGTGTGGACATAAGACTTGGCTAGCAATATCACGATACAGCTGGCCTCCACATGTCCCAGTAGCACATTACAGGTGGTGTGCATCAAAATTGCATCACCTTGACCGACATCAATGACGGTGATTTGTTTCTAGTGGTGGCTGCATGCTAAACTGGCCCAAAAGCACCACATACTCTTTCTTGTGTTTGAAAAGATAATCCCGCAAAAAACAATAAAATCAATACCGGTGATACAAATGGCAAAGACGACTTGCCACTGCACCGCCGTCGCAAAGGCAATCATCGCTAAAGATCGACCAAATTTCTGTATATACGGGGTAGACACAACAAGTTCAATCAAACTAAACGGCACAACAAAGACACTAACAAACCATACAAAAATAACATTGATGAATGGAGCAAAGAGAACGTCATGCTGCGACTCATGGTAGCTGAATCGGCAATGTCATTGCTTGCGCCACAGCGGAAACCTGACAATTGACGCGCCAGCCCACCTTGAATCTTGATTAAAGATTCAACCCAAGTGACACTAAGTACGAGGTTGAAAGCCAATATCAAAAATACAACGCATACAGTTCGAAAAGTAGAATAATCCCCGCCGCACCACCTAATGGCATCGGTGATTGATATCCCATACGGCTTGCCAAAGCGGTACAACATCCATCAAGCCCGCTCACTGCCGCAGCTCGCAAACCCTGTCACAAATACACAAAAGTAAAAACCCGAGTATAAAAAGGCGTTGGTTGACGGACGATTTTTCCAACACCGTTCAGAATAACTTCACCATTAAGCCAACATGCAATCAGAAATCGCAAACAAATGCAAATCCTAACGCCCAGCGATGTTATCAACAAATGTCTTCTAACTGCGTTCCGGTGCCTGCACAAGGGCTCGCAAATAGGCTTGCGCAGGTTGATCGTAGTCACTCAAATGGAGTTAAAAAAATGCATCTTGAGTTGAAATAGCGTTTGCGTTTGTTTTGCGAACTATCGACCCATCATCGATCAGTTCAATATCAATCCCTTGCGAGCGGTAATACCGGTCTGAGTTCAAACCCCGCTAACACCGGTGGGAGGGAAGGACGAAGGGAGCCTTGTAATTCAATGACACTCCCGACTGGAAAGGACTTGTTGATTCGAATCGTGGTTTGATTCACACACACAGATGCAAACTCACTTTGCGAGCGCACGGTACAAGTCGTTGGCAGTTCAAGTGGAGCTGGCCAAAGCATGAGAACTGCATACAAACCGGCAAATGGTCGAATAGATTTGGGCATCCACCACCCATAAACAATAAGCACTGGCCAGATAAACCAATTGAACTGCGCTAAGGCAAGGAGGACGATGAATCCTCCATGAACGTGGAGATTACCCGGCGTAAATAAGGTCTTTGATTTGCTCAAACGTTGCTGCTCCGATGCCTTTGACATTGACAATGTCTTCAATCCGGCGAAATGGACCATTTGCGGTTCGATAATCAATCACATCTTGACTCTTGGTCACACCAAAGCCCGGTAGCATCATCAACGCTGAGACATTCGCTTGATTGATGTTAATCAAGGTCGTCTCAATCGTTTCAAAGGGTCGCACATGAATCACCATGGCGTCTTCGACGGCAGAACTGAGTGCCAAGTTACGACTATCCGCAGAGTCTTTCATTCCACCTGCTAGGGCAATCACTTCAAAGACACGTGTTCCAGGCGCTACAGAAAAGACGCCCGGTTGGCGGACTTCTCCTTTGACTTCTACCACCCACTGCGACTGAACAGTCGCTTCAATGGGCGGAGTTGGCGTATCACGGACAAATAAAAAATACACGACCAACCCAACGATTAAATACCATTCGTTTTTCATAGGGGTATGATTGTGTATGTGATTTATTTTACTAGTTTTGTACACACATAAATGATGCGGGATTGCCAGTGCAGCTTTTCAAACTTGAAATCGGTTGCTAGCAAATCATCAATCCATTCTTCGGCGAATACTTTTTGCGTATGATGCTCCTCAAAGCGTTCATACAATCCATCGTCACCATGAATGTACATGATCAATTCGTGTTCGATTTCATCGTCTTCGACGTTCGCACTCCAAATTAATGTGCCTGCTTCGATGTCTGAGACAAACAAATAATCATCCAGTTCAGCAAGCCGTTCTTCGGTGATCACATCAAAGATGAACTGACCACCTTGCGGTAAACTTGTCCCAATGTTTTGAATCGCTTGTTCCAAGTCCGCATGTTCAGTCAAATAATTGAAGCTATCGACTGTACAAATCGCGGCTTGAATTTGCTCGACAAAGAACGGATCACGTAAGTCATGAACAAAGAAATCGACTTCTGGATTCTTGTTTGCGGCCAGTTCAAGCATGTCTTCGCTCACGTCAGCACCGACAAATTGATATTCGTCTTTCAACAGATGAATGACTTGACCGGTCCCACAGGCCAAGTCGATGACTCGACTGCCCTTGGGGATGTGTCTGCGGATGATTTCGACGTATTGATCGTAATCCAAATCAACGAGCAGATCATAAAATTGACTAAATGTTTCGTACATCATCCAGTAACAATTGTGGCACACCAAGCCACAGCTTTTCTAAATTAAAGTATTCACGTTCTTCAGGAACAAAGACATTCACAATCACTTGGCCCAAGTCGACCAAAATCCATCGGCCTGTGTCTGCTCCTTCAACGCGGTAGGGGTATGTTTCTTGTTGCGCTAGTTCAACTAGTCGTTCGACAATCGCTTTGGTTTGACGGTCACTTCGTCCACTACAAACAATCGAATATTCATAAAAGGGAGAAAGGGTTTGCATGTCATAAATTAAGATGTCGACTGCTTGGACATCTTCGATCGCTTGCAGCACGTTATTTAGCAATTTGGCAATACTCCTTGTAGACCTCATACGCAGCAACCGTATCGGGATGCGGTTCTGCAATCTGGGTAATTAAATGGTTTAATTTATAGCAAATACACGCATTCAAATCCTGATAAGCAAGCTCTCGCAAGCGCTGAACACCAGGAAAGTCACGGGTTCGTCGTTCAATAAAATCAGCAACAAACAAGATTTCTGAAACCGGACTCATTACTGGATGCCCTGTTGTATGCACCCTGATGGCTTCTAAAATGTCTTCATCGATGATTTGAAATTCTTCTGTCGCAAGATACGCTCCGACATAGGCATGCCATGTTTTGGGATGCACTGACTGATCAAATCCACCAAGCACCATGTACTTGCGTAGTTCTTCCAGCGTCATCTTTTTTGCGATGTCATGAAGCAACGCAGCAATCGAGACGCGGTCTTCATCAATGCCGTATCGCTTGGCAAGCGCAATCGCTTCATCATTGACCCCAAGAACATGTTCTAAGCGGCCTGGATGCTCTCGTAAACGCTCTTTAACGATGTGTTTTATTTCCATGAGTGGCTCTCCGAAAAACACTTGGACGAACGTATACTTGTACGTTGGCATAATGATGAATGATCACTGTAGCAGTGACGGCCAATCGTACAAACCCAAGCCCTTCCATCACCAAGTCCTCGTCCGACTCTACTCGTATTGTATCAAACACCCATGCCCCCAACAACGAAACTTCTTCAACACTTGGATGCTGTAAGGTAGTGAAGCGATGGGTTTGGAAAAATCCATCGGCTTTTTCCTGTGTTGTTTTGTGTAATACAATTTTTGGTGCCACAAAAAAACTCACGCCATTGGTATGATCAAAATCAAATCGCGCAAACCCTCCCATAAAAATCACTCCTGGTTTGGTTAACTGAATCGTTTGCGGTTTGAGTTGTTTGGTGGGGATGATGTCTTTAAGTGAGGTACTCAAGTAATGATGAATGTGACGGTCTCTAGTTAACCCAGGTGTGTCATAAATCATTACGTTATCGAGCTGAATGCCAATATGATCAAGCGTTGTGTTCGCAAAGGGTGACACGGTCACTTCATGAACGACATCCAAGCGGCGCAATAATTGATTCAGTAGCGAACTCTTCCCAGAGTTGGTTGGGCCAAGCAAATAAATTTCATCATGGAGAAAGCGGTTGAGCGTATCAATCAACTCATCCACACCGTCGCCGTTTGCCGCACTCACCACTAAGACATCCAGTGGCTTCAAGCCGTATTCGCGGGCCAACATTCGTAAGTACTCTTTGGTTTTTGACGAATTCATCGAATCAGGAAACAAGTCGACTTTATTAACAACCAAGATAAACTCACCACTAAAATAGCGTGGTAGTCTGGATAAAAACGCAACTTCCAAATCAAACAAGTCCAAAATCACCACTCCCAGTGCATCACTGGGGATGACACGCAACACCGCGGCTTCTTCTAATTCAAACGGTCGATTATAATGACGCAGCTGAAAACAACGCACACACAAGGTGTGCGTCTCATCCAATCGGTACCCAGGATGTTTGGGGTGGGTGGTTTGAAACAAGGCGCCGCACCCTTGACAATTACTCATATCGTGATTTCAATCGTTGGTCGTACACCGCAGGATATTTTGCGCGAATGCGGTTCACAAAAAATCGTTCAAGTTTTCGGTTAAATGACGTAAATACCTTGTCGGTTGACACATCAATCGGATGCACCAAGACACTGCGTACGCCAAGTCGATTGGCCGCCCAAACGTCGGTTAATAATTGATCCCCAATCAAAATAATCGATTCCAAATCCGTGCCAATGAGCGTTTGTAAGACGCCAATGGTTGGTTTCTTACAACTAGCTTTTCCACCCACTCCTAACGCCTCAATGAATGGATTAACGCGTTTTGCCCCCGAGTTTGAAACGATCGAGACGGTAAAGCCAATCGCTTTGAGTTCATTGATGAACGAAGTGAGTTCTGCATCAGGCGCATCAAAGGCATACGTGGTTAACGTATTGTCTAAATCAAACAATAAATGACGAAATCCTGCTTTGTATTTTGCCTGGTAATCAAGGGCTTTGACGCTTGTTACCACTTCTGAAGGCACTAAGTTACGCAACATGAGCTTCAATCCATTTCGTGATTAGAGTGGCTGCATCATCGGCAGCTTCTAAAACAAAGGCATCAAAATCGGTGGTTTGTTGTTCGGCTTGAACTTGGTCAGAAATTGCTCGCACAATCGCAAACGGTATACTTGCTTGCGCACATATTTGACCGACTGCTGCGGATTCCATGTCCACCGCTTGAATTGCTTCACTCATCCACGAGACGGTATCTAAGGTGGTGACAAAGCGGTCTCCACTCGCAATGACTCCCGCATACGCCTGACTAGATAACGCAAGCAATTGTTTGGTCATCGTTGAATCAGCATAAAACAACCGCGGTTCACCGGGGACTTGCCCTGGTTCATAGCCAAAGGCTTCCGCATAAATATCATAATACGTGACACAGTCCGCAATCACGACATCACCAGGAGCACGTAAGATGCCTCCCGCAACACCCGTGTTAATCACATGCGTTGGGGCATACACTTGAATCAATAAGGCAACGGTTGCTGCAGCATTTGCTTTGCCAATGCCTGATTGCACCAAGGCAACATCAACCCCGTTGTAAGTTCCAAGGTAAAACTCACGTCCTAAAAGCTCAACGAGTGAGACATTCGATAGACGTGCTTTGATCAAATCGATTTCTACTTGCATCGCGCCAACGATGCCAATCATTACTTCACCCCTTTGATGGCGATCGTAAAGGGTTGACCCGTTTCAGATTTGTAGGTGATGACTTCTCCACTTTTTTTACCAAGTAATGACTTACCAAGTGGAGATTTGTTGGAAATTTTACCGTTTAGTGGGTCGGCTTGCAGCGTTCCGATAATTTGAAACTTTTCGGCTTTGCTTTCCCCTTCAAACAACAACTCGACGGTCGATCCGGTTGAGATCAATCCCGAGGCGTCTTTTTTGATGATCACAAAGTTCTTTAAAATGCTCTCAATTTCAACAATTCGCGCATTGATTTTTGCTTGTTCTTCTTTTGCCGAATCGTAATCCGCGTTTTCACTCAAGTCGCCTTGCGCGCGCGCTTCTTGTAGTGCTTTGATGTTTTCTTCGCGTTTGACTTCGCGAAGGTATTTGATTTCTTTTTCCAGATCGCGTTTGCCGCTTTCTGTTAATTCATGTTTGACTGCAGTAACCATGTTATTCTCCTTGGGTTTGAAGTACGGATTTGATTTTTGTAATCATTAAATCTACGGCGACCGAATGCTTGTAATGATTAGGAATCATAATATCAGCGTGTCGCTTACTTGGAGCAACAAATTGATAATGCATCGGTTTGACCGTTTCTAAGTATTGTTTCACGACCAAGTCGACACTGCGACCTCGCTCGTTGATGTCACGTTCCAACCGGCGGATAAAGCGCAAATCAGGGTCGGTTTCAACGTACACTTTGATATCCATTAAATCACGAATTCGTTGCTCTTCCAACAACAAGATGCCTTCTAAAATAATCACTTTAGCAGGGTGCACGGTTACGGTTGTTTTGGAGCGGTTGTGATTGGTAAAGTCATACTGAGGTTTTTCAATCGATTGGCCAGCAATCAGTTGTTGTAATTGCTGAATAAAAAACTCGTTATCCAAACTCAGTGGATGGTCATAGTTCATTTGGATTCGTTGATCCATACTCAAGTCGCTTTGGTCGTTATAATAATCGTCATGACGAATCACAACAACGTCTTCTTGACCAAGCGCCTTCATAATAATATCAACAATTGTTGTTTTTCCCGAACCAGAACCTCCGGCAACACCAATTATGATGGGTTTCATAGGTTACCCCTTACCTTGTACTTGCGGTTCTGCCGCGTTGATGATGTCCATACGTTATGCAGATGCTTGTTTTCTTGAAACACTGAGTCCATCTCCGACCTCAACAATTGAGGTGTCAAAGTTTGGATGTTTGGATAAAAACGATTTAAATTCTTCTAATTTACGCGCCATAGTTCGTTTGCTTTTTTGGTGCATTTGCCATGGTCAATCCATGCATGTAATGTCGCAAACGATCAAGCCACCCTCGTTTAGTTGCGGGGCAAACGCTCAAACATCACTTTTGGTATTGGGCTTTTCCTGCATCAATAAATATCAAATCGACGGAAAGGGTAACTCAAAGGTCGCTGCATCGGTCGACACAACAGTAATTTGATTCGCAAAGCCGTGACTCTCAATAAACTTGTTGGCCAAATTCACCATATTAGGATCTCTCGCTCTAAGGTGGTCACGTGAATCGAGTCATCGACACTCGCAATGTGCATCGCACTATAACCAATCACTGTACCTACTTCAAGAACGTTGTGGTTGGTGGGATTTACGACAATGGTCTTTAGAGGCTTCCACACTTTCTGGATGCAATATCGGTACCCGGTGACGAGCCGCGTATTCCATTAACTTATTCGTTTTGAAAAGCATTCAATACCTCCTCGATCATCGCCCATTCTTCTTCACGCAGATTCAGGAATCTCAAACAGTTCACCAATCATTCCATCTTCATCAATTGTAACTCGACGCATAGACGTGACCTTCTTCATCTGTGGATTCAACATACAACACGTAATCTTTGTCGGTGTCATCAGAATGGAAAGTAAACAAAATATCCACAAGTAATTTCTGTTTCCATCTTCTTTGGTAATAATAATTGTACTATCGCTCATATCGATCTCCTTTGGTCCAAATACGTTTGTAAGATTATAAGCAGCCCCTTGGTCGATGTCGGTCTTACGTTTTCTTTGAGGTTTTTGATGCAATCATCGATGCTTGGGCTTGGCGTGTACTACGAGTCGTTCATCGATCAACACAACCTCATACCCTTTGGCAACGAGTTGGTCTTTGAATGCTTGACGACCGCACCGTCACCGATCGAATTGTTCATATGTTAGGATACCCTAAACATATGGTTTTGTACTTGATGCTCCTTTGCTAAATCAACCACTTGCGTTAAGGCATCTTGATAGTCTGCATCCGCAAATCGCACCGTAATCAACGGACTTGCTAAAAACGCAGACGGATCACTCATTGCGACACCGCATGTTCTTGTGCCTAAATCCAAGCCTAGGATGCGCATTGTAGTTCCTCGTTCACAAAGGCAAGAATGTCTTGAATCTTCGATAGATCCTTCGCACCAGCTTGGGCAAAGTCGGGTTTTCCCCCACCATTGCCACCTGCAAGTTGCGCCGCTTGTTTGACCAAGTTCCCACAATGAACACCGTTGTTTGATTTAGCAAGCAACAATAACGAGTCTTTCGTCTGATTGACGACAAACACCGTTCCTTGACCCATTGCTTCTAGCAATCGGTCCACCAGTTGTTTGGCAACATCAGCTGGTACATCTGTAATTTGAGTGACCAAACATTGGCCTTGGATTTGACTAGTAAACATGGAGATGTCATCCAGGGCACTGGAAGCAACTTGCTGTTGGACCGATTTTTCAAATTCTTTGACCGCTTGTTGCACAGCTTTTAAATACAAGCGGTAATTGATGATGTCTTGATAACTTCCAAGAATCACTGGTGGCTGCGGCAAGGTCAAATCATGCTCTGAGCTTAACCGGTGAGCTTTGTCGATGCTTTTTTGTGCCTCTTGCACAAACACCTGAACCAATTTGGATAACTCACTAATTGCTTCAGCGGTATATCCAGAAAAGCGGTAAATTCCACTGCCTTTGCTTTCAAAACTCGCTAAGGCAAACCGTTGAATTTCGCTGGTGTTTTTGACATGCGTTCCGCCACACAAATCCTTGGTGACATTGTGAATATCTACTACCCGAACATCGGCAGAATACTTTTCTCCAAACTCCGCAATCGCCCCTTGTTGTTTTGCTTGGTCAACACTCATAACCGAAGTGGACACAGCGGTTGATTGTTGAATCCATTGATTGGTTTGGGCTTCGACTTCCAATAATAATTCATCGGTGAGTTCTTCATCGTATGCCATATCAAAGCGTAAGTAATCTTTATTAACAAACGATCCTCGTTGTGCGACACCTTCGTTGCATTTAGCACGCAGTGCCGCATACATTAAATGAATTGCCGAGTGATTTTGGCACGTTCTTGCTCTAGCATACTGATCAACGACTAACGTCACCTTATCCCCCACGTGCAATTGATGGGCTGCAACGATATGAATGTGTTGTCCATGAGGTGCTTTTTGTACATCTTTGACTTCAACATCACCGCTTGGCCCTTGAATCACTCCAAGGTCGGCCACTTGGCCACCAGATTCGGCATAAAACGGGGTTTGATCAGTAATAATCATTGCATCAATGACAGCGATGACGGTTGCAACGGCAGTGGTTGTTTCATAACCGACAAACAAAGACGGCGTCGTAAAAGCAACCAATCGTTCGTCTTGTAAGTTCATTGACGTATCAACCCGGCGGGCTTGTCGAGCTCGTTCTTGTTGTTCTTTCATGTAAATCAAAAATCCATCTTCATCGACGGTTTTTCCCTGCTCTAAGGCATATTCAACCGTCAATTCAATTGGAAACCCAAACGTATCATACAGTTCAAATGCAGTTTGACCATCGATGACGCTTGCTTCAATGCTTGCTAAGCGTTTGATCCCAGACGCCAAGGTAACCAAAAAGTCTTCCTCGCCTTTGATGATCATTGTCGTAATGCGTTGTTCTTGAGGGATAATTTCTGGATACGCGTCAGCGTACAACGACAACACCACCGGAACAAGTGTCGATAAAAACGCGCCATCAATTCCCAAAGAGCGACCATGTTTCATCGCCCGACGAAGCAAGCGACGCAACACATACCCACGTCCCTCGTTGCTCATCACCGCACCATCAGCAAGTGCCATAACAATCGTGCGAATATGGTCAGCAATGATTTTAAAGGAGAGCTGACCACGGTAAGTAAGCGTTGTTTTTGCTTCAATGGCTTTTAATAATGGAGCAAACAAATCGGTGTCAAAGTTTGTTGTGGCCGATTGAACCACGCTAAGCATGCGCTCAAACCCACCCCCCATATCAATGTTTTTTTGGGGAAGTTCTGGATAGTCAGCACGAGCCAGTCCTGGGGTGCTGTTAAATTGTGAAAAGACAATGTTACCTAACTCAATGAAGCGGTCATTCTCAATGTCATCTTTGATCACATCGATCGAATGATCACCAAAATCTGGACCACGGTCGTAAAAGTACTCAGAATTTGGTCCACACGGGCCACTTCCGATTTCCCAAAAGTTATGTTCTGATGGAATAATGTGATCCGTTGGAACACCAAGTTTTAACCATAATGCATGAGCTTCTTCGTCGGTTGGATAGACCGTGAAATAGAGCCGTTCTAAGGGCAACCCCAAATAGTCTTCACTGGTTAAAAACTCCAAGTTCCACGCCATCGCTTCTTCTTTGAAATAATCACCAATGCTAAAATGACCGACCATTTCAAACAGTGTATGGTGTCTAGCGGTATGTCCCACCGATTCAATGTCATTGGTGCGAATGCATTTTTGCA
>JAGYLA010000016.1 GCA_018401215.1 Bacilli bacterium
AGTGCGGCCACCTTCTTCGATGCCTGCTAAGGACTCGATGTAAGAAGTTGTGTTGGATGTTCCAACCGCTGCGCCAACCACTGTAGCAACCGAATCAGCGAGCAGTGCTCCAACAACATTTTCTAGTTCGCCGTCTTTGTTTAACAAACCAGCTTGTGGCCCAACTGAGATTAACGTTCCTGCGGTGTCAAAGAAATCAACAAACAACATCGAGAACACGACAATCGCAAAGGCAATCAAATCCAGTCCAGCAAATCCTTCCAAGAAGGCACCAAAGTATGGGGCCGCGGGAGCAGAGACAACTGCGGTTGGTAAATCAGCGACACCAAATGCCATCGCGATTACACTGGAGACAATGATCCCCAAGAAGATGGCACCTTTGACTTTGAGTACATAAAGAATTACCGTGACGACTAATCCAACCCAAGCGATCAATGCGGTACCTTCAAAGGCACCAATCTCTGGAACTGCACCTGATAAATTCACCATTCCTGCATTGACCAAACCAATGTAGGCGATGAACAAACCAATCCCCCCACCAATCGCAAACTTCAAGTTGTTGGGAATCACATTAATGACTTTTTCACGTAGCCCAGAGAGTGAGATTAAGACGAACAATACCCCAGAAACAAAAACGGCTGCTAAGGCTTGTTGGAATGAAAATCCAAAACCAAATACCACTCCATACGTGAAAAATGCATTAAGTCCCATACCCGGTGCTTGCGCGATTGGGAAGTTCGCTAATAGACCCATCAATAAGGATCCGGTGATCGCTGCGATGGCGGTTGCCGTCAACACTCGATCAAATTCCATACCACTATCCGATAAGATCGCGGAGTTTACTACAAGGATATAAGACATCGCCAAGAAGGTTGTCATCCCTGCGAGAAACTCGGTTCCCACCGAAGTACTACGTTCTTCCAGTCGGAAGAATTTGTTGATGAATTCCATAGTGCAATTTCTCCTTTAAATAGAATTTGGCGCCATTTACTTATTCATGAGTAAACAACGCCATGAGGTAATTTAACATACAATTTATTTGAATTCCAAACAATTTCAAATAGAAAACGTTTTCGCTATCTCGCTTCGACGTTGCATAATGAAACGTTTTCCATCGTAACAAAGTATAATAGAGTCAGATAGGAGGCTATGATGAAAATTGCATTAATCAATCAAGATGGAGTCATTGAAGGACAAATCCCTCAAGCAGATCACATTATGGTCTATGACATGGAACTAAATACCCTCATGGAATACCGAGGATTGGAAGCAGGAGTAGAACCTCGTGCGGACTGGTTATTGACGCAACAGTGTGAAGCGGCGATTTGTAGTGCGGTGACACCTGATATGTTAGCATCACTCAGTGAATACGGCATTCAAGCGTTCCAAGGCGAAGGATTGACCGTCGAAGAAGCCATCGATGCGTACATTCAAAATGCCCTTGGTCGTTTCATTGAACAAGCAGAAGGCGGTTGCGGCTGTGGTGGTAATTGTTCTTGTGGAGCTAATTAAAAATAGGACCTCGGTCCTATTTTTTACGTCTTCAATTCCTTTTAAATGATTGAACATTCGACCAACCACAAACAAATAATCACTCATGCGGTTTAATATTTTGGGGATCAATGGACTGATCTCGTAGTCATCCATAATCGTCACAACCATTCGTTCTGAATTACGCACAATCGTGCGAGCTAAATGAGCTTGTGATGCTTCAAGTGTGCCACCTGGCAAAATAAAGTGTCGTAGTTCTGGCAACTGCGAATCATGGGCATCAATCCATGTTTCAATCGTATCAACCATCGCCGCATCCGTATAAATGGTTCCTTTGGTTGTTGCTAACTCACTACAAATCGCAAACAACATGCGTTGCGCTTGAATCAGTTCATCACCAATGGTTTCATTATTGATGATCGAGCTAATGATTCCAATCGAGGCAATGGCTTCGTCAATCAAACCATATGCTTCGACTCTAGGGTCGTTTTTCTTTACCCGAGCACCGACCAAATCGGTCAATCCCTCGTCACCACGTTTTGTATAGATCTTCATAGGTTCTCCTGGACCCATTATAACAAAGTCGTTTCGGATGGTGTAAAATAAAGCCACTGAGGTGAGTGTATGCATCGCACGAGCAATGTGATTAAAATGCTGCAGTTTCTCAAGGCCAGAGGAATCAGTAAAAAAGAAGAAATTGCGGACTATTTAGGTGTCAATGTTCGCAATATTTCCGAATACCGAAAAGAATTAGAAGAAGCAGGATACAAAGTAACTTCCATTCCCGGCAAGGAAGGTGGTTACGTGTTGGAACAAAAAGGACTCTTGCCAACGATCGATCTAACTGATGCTGAAGCGATGGCCGTTACGATGGTTCATCGACAATACCGACAATTATCTCAACCGACGCTACTCAAGGAATTTGAGTCAGCGATGCAGAAAATACTACAGTTCAGAAACGATCAACGCGAACTTCATATCGTTGAAGGGGTTCGTTATAATATTTCAGGCAAAGAGATTGAGGATTTGTTTTTCATCATTCAGCATGCGATTACTTCAAAGGTTAAACTCGAGATTGATTACCGGACTAAATCCGAACCATCAACCGTTCGTGTTGTCCATCCGTATGAAGTGTTTCAATACCGCTCGATGTGGTATGTGATTGTGCGTAGTGAAGTCAGTGGTAATATCTTTGTCTTGAAATTTAACCGAATCAATAAGGTGAATACGTTAAACGAGTATTACAGCGAGGTTGACCCTTATAACATTGATGATTTCGTCAATGAGTTTGGACCAGTGATTGAAGAGGTCCGTGTCGAGTTGGTGTTGCGAGGGAGTGCTGCCTTTTACGCACCAGAATATGTGTATGGATTTCATCAAGTAATCACCAACTTACCAAACGATGAAATTTTACTAGAAGTAACCCTTGCCTCGCACTTACAGGCGAAACATTTGGTGATGAACTTTGGCGCCGAGTGCGAAGTCATGGAACCAGAATGGCTTGCGCAAGAGATCAATGAGTCGGCAAAAGAAGTGATAAAGATTTACAAAAATAGAAAAAAGAAAAAATAACTCCGATGAGGAGTTATTTTTATATTTCACTCATTGTTTTTAACAGTTCGACTTGAGTTTGAAAGATCGATGACCACGATCTTGATTTCACATGTTTGAGTGCATTGGTTCGAGATCGTCTCAAGTGGTCTTGATCAAACAAATAACTGCACATATGAGTATAGTAGTCGAGTTCATGTTGTTCTTGCGCAATGAGTCCATTATGTAGATGATGGACATTTTCCAATACGCCACCCTTGTTGGCGGTGATGACAGGCAACCCTGAAGCCATCGCTTCTAATATGACGTTTCCTAAGGTTTCTGTGGCAGATGGAAAGACAAATATGTCGGAGCTAGCGTAAATCATAGCTAATTCATCACCAGTTTTGTAGCCTAGGAATGTCGCAGAAGGGTAGTCAGATTCGTACGGTTTCTTCAGTGGTCCATCCCCTACGACCAAAAACACACTGTGAGGATGATGAAGATGAATTTGTTCAAAGGCAGCGAGTGCAAGATTCAATTGTTTCTCTGCACTAATTCGCCCGACATACAAATAAATAAAGGGGTCTTCATGGAATCGTTCTCGGAATGAGTCACGACGATGTGTGGGTGAGAATTGTTTTGTGTGAATACCACGCCCAAACAGATGAACGCGTTCAATACCAAGGTCGGTAATCATTGATTTGGTTTGGCTTGAAGGACACGTTGTAATGGTTGCTTGTTGATGAAAGTTACGTAAGTAGGAGGTCAATGGTTTTTTGATGAATCCCAATCGCAAGTAATCCAAATAGGTCACAAAATTAGTGGAATAATTGGATGCCACATTGATGTTTCGTTGCTTGGCATAATCTAATCCAACTTGACCGATCATAAACTCTGTCATCACATGGATTGCTGTGGGTTTAAAATCATCCAAGTGTTGAAACAATCGAGATTTGTTTGGCAAAGCAATTTTTGCTTCTTTGTAAAATAAAAATGGAATCGAAGCGACACGAATGATTTCGTACCCATCTTCTTTCTCGCTCATTGTCTCTTTGTACTTTGGACAAATTAAAAGATAGGGGATTCGCTCTTGTTGTAAGTACTTGATGTAGTGATAAATGGTGTTGGATACTCCATTGATCTGCGGGTAATACGTATCGGTAAAAATCGCGACTCTTAGAGAATTGTCATATCCAATTTGGTGTAATTGGTTGGGAATGGTGTGGTTTAGTACCATGTGCACCACGTGCTCTACAAGTGAGACTGCATGGCGGTAATCCAACATGTGTGAAATCGATTGCTCGTTCATCTTGGTGGCAATAAATTCTTCGATTTCATCCAATAGAGAATCGATGTCATGAGCGACAAATGTTCGATGATCAGCGACATTTAGTCCTTTGGTTAAAGTGTATAGTTTTTGTTCATACAAGACGTGTGAGGCCAAATTCTTGTTTTTAAAGTACGGATTGGAATGGAAGCTGCACATATAATCGGCAAGAAAATGAGCGACAATTCCTAGTTGGAAGCCTCGTTCATATCGTGACATTGGTTCGTAGTATAAGCGTTGCAGTAGTTCGTGAACAATATCTTTGGAGGCATAAAACTCATGCTTGATCCGTCGATACTTCAAATCATAATCTGGATGATTTGACCCGCGAATGAATTCTTTTTTGGATAGATGCATCAGACTCGTTGCATCTAGTCGATCAAGAATTTGATTCGCAATTTGGACATGGGTTTGATAAATCATTGATGGACCTCGTCTTATTAATACGGTGTAAACAATAAAACGAGGTTAAACTGTTGAAAAACTCATGTAAAAAGTGCGATTAATTGAGCTATTTGTCGGATAAGTCCGTCGATGCAGTGACTTTTGCGCCCGATTCTAGGTGTTGTGCGACTGCACATTGGGCCATGGAACGAATTACGGCAGATTCATATTTTTCAGGAAATTCGCTTGAAGTAATTAACTTTAAATGAAAGTCCGTAAACAATCGTGTCGCAGGGTCTTGATTGGCGAGTAGTTCTACCCGCATTCCAGTGGTATCAATGCCTCGTTGTTTACAAAACGCTAAGGCATAAAACGCCCCACATGAGACGATGGAATACAAGAAGAAGCCAAACGGTGCAGGTCCTTGGCCGTCACCACCAGCAAGCGTAGATTGATCGGCGATCAATGTGTGGCCACCGATGTCTGCGGCAACTTGAAGATTATGAGGAAAATATGCTTCCATGATTTTTTGCATAAATTATTGCTCCTTGATGAGATAGAGTCCGATGTAATTTGAAATGGACATGGTTTTATCCAAGACGATGTCTTCGTCTTGGATGATGTCAAACGCGTGTTTGGTTTGATAGTGAAGCGGGATTCCTGCAATGGGTTCTTTACTGAGTATGCCAAGCAGGGGTTCGTTGTGATGTTTGAGGAAATAAATCGTTTCCCCTTCGCTCCAAAATTGAATCTCAACTTGTTGAGCGACGGGGTGTTTACGAAATTGAATGAGTCGTTTGAGTAAGGTATGTTGCTCGTTGTCTACCGCATGCCACGTCATCGGTCTTCGACAATCGGGATCGTTTTCACCCACCATTCCGGCTTCGGTTCCATAATAAACCGACGGGGTTCCAGGCATCGCAAAAATCAAACCAATGACCGCGTTATAGTGAACGGGCAAGAGAGTTTTAATGCGTGCGGTATCGTGCGTATCAATGAGGTTGAACAGTTGATGCAAGATTAGATCGGGATATCGCCATAGTAATTGCTGAAGCCGGTTCACTACGTTGCTTGCAGGTATCTTATTGGTAAAAAAATCAACCAAGGTAAACATGTAACTGTAATTCATTACACTATCGAATTGTCGATTGGATAACCAAGAATTGGCGTCGTACCAGTTCTCTGCCACCATAAAAAAGTCTGGGTTTACGGCGCGAATTTTATCGTTCATTGCTTGCCATAAGCTCGCGATGGTTCTTCCTGATCGTCATTCGCCACCCATCGATTTGGACTTCTTTGGCATAATACAGGGCGATGTCCCGCTCAAAATAGTCAATCACTAATGGATTGCTGGTATTCCATTTTTGGCATGTTGGATGCATAGCCAAATGCTCGGTAACAGGTATCCGCTCGATGATTGTTTTTCGATGGAAAGGAATCAATCAGGAAATAATCAACATATGTTGAGTTGCGTTCTTGTTTGATTACGTCTTGAAAGAAGGCGTGTTGGTAGCCATGATTGAATACTCCATCTAACATGACTTTGATGCCACGCTTATGAGCTTGTGCAACCAGCTCTTTCAAATCGTCATATTGCCAAAGGAAGGGTCAATCGTGTAGTAATCGGTCGTGTCATATTTATGTGCAGTAGGTGAATCGAAGATGGGATTCAAATACAATCCTTGGATACCTAGATCACCTTAGGTACTCTAATTTTCAATAATCCCTTGTAGTTCCCACCAAAGATCATTTTGGTTCATGACCGAAGATGTTGGCCAATCGAGTTTTGGTTTAGTGGATGCAAACCGGTCGACAAGATTTGATACCACGTGAGTCCATTGATCCAAGATGGTTGATGGCGGTTGATCAGGTTTGTTGATGTGAAACGTAAAGTAGTTATGTACATGATTGTCAGTAAAAGGTCCTTCCACCGTACCTAGTTGACCACTTAGGTACAGTCTTGTCAAAAACAAAGGCATGTTAAATCGTGAAGAGACGGTTAAGGTTGCGACATAATAATCACTGGCCTCATCACTGAATCGTTTTGTCAGCGCAACAGTGGTTGATTGCCAGCGGTATTCTCCCTCAACAGACGCCCAGTTGTAGACATCTGCAAACAAGACCTCAATCAAGGTCATGTCGTTTTTTTCGTTTTGCAAACGAACTTGAATTTGCGTGTCGCTGATTGCATGAGCAAGCGGGGTAGGTTCGTGGAAGATCGCTTCCCGATTGCGTAAGATTTCACTGCTGGTCCTCAACCTGGTTTATTGTACCATAGTCATATGATGAACGAATAATTTTAATGTGTTTTACAAAAACATGGTGTAATACACATTATGTGGTATATTGAAGGTGAGGTGATGTATGAACCACAATTTTAAAAAGGTGTGATTGGCTAGGTGGTCTCCCGTCTTCTGACAAAAAAGGATGAGTACGTTTGAGGTATTGGACCGCTTACATGGTCGTTAGACGTCAATGAAAACGCTAGAGTTTATCCTGTCATTCGGCGTTTGTATGCAGAAGTATTTGGATGTCGAACGCAAGAACTACCTGTTGGTGCACCAAGAAAGTATTTCTTTGCGACAGCAAAGGCAATGAATATGTGATGCAACTTCGTCAATTGGCGATGTTTGTTTCTACGGTTAATACATTATTAGGAAGATGATGAATAAACAGAATTCTTAGCAAGACTAGAAGAAGAACTGAAATACAGTACAAGACCAAGTGTCATCAGACGGAAGAGATCATCAAACAATGATTGAAGAGGCGGTAGAACGTGGTCGCTTAGAGAGTATGTTTCATCCCTTTCAGCGCCTAAACGGTGCTCGGTCACTAAAAGGGATTGAAAAACGCAACAACAAAGAGAACAAAATTGTCGCGTTATCTCCATTTATTGCGACGATTGCCTTTTTCTTACTTGGATTTTTGTTCAATGAATGGCATCCAGGATGGTTGGTCTTCTTGGGCATTCCGATTACTGCAGTGTTGTTTGAAGAATCAAAAAAAGACAGAATTGTCTCGCTCAGTCCATTTATTGCGACGATTGCCTTCTTTCTTGTTGGGACGTATACGCCAACCGTGTTTGGATATACGTTTACCTATTTGGATGCTTGGTTGGTGTTCTTTCTCATTCCCATCACAGGACTATGGAATGATAAAACGCTCATTGGACGCATTAGTTTAGTCGCATTTATTACGATTCCAGTGGTGTATTTCTATTTGCAAGCGACGGCTCCTTCGGTCTATAACTTGTCGATCTTTTTAATCCTTGCGGTACTTGGACTCGTCTCTGGTGTTGTGTCGATTCATTTGGACATTCGACTTGGTAAGTGGAAAGAAATTCGAAATAAGATCTTTTGGGTTGCTGCTTCGGTTATACTAATTGCATATTTATATGCCTATCTCGGATTTTTCTTTGATGGGTGGCACCCATGGTGGGTGTTGTTCTTGTTGATTCCGATGTTGTTGTTATTTCTTAGTAAGGACAAAGACCGTCTTACTTTGGTTGCGTATTCACCGTTTGTTGCAACCATCGCATTTGTGTTAGTCGGACATTATTTTAATGCGTATCAATTAAGTTGGTTGTTCTTTTTAGCTATTCCTATTCTAGGTGTCATAGAGGATCGATGAGAAAACTATTTCGCAATAAAAACTTCAGCTTGTTGTTTGCCGGCAACCTTGTTTCCAGTATTGGGAACACGTTCTATAATTTTGCGATTTCATGGTTCATTTTAGAACTTACAGGGTCAGCACTGCAAGCTGGGACATACATCGCAACAGGCGGGTTCATTGGGATTCTTTTGACTCCGTTTGCTGGGGTTATTGCGGACCGGATTGACCGAGTAAAGATCGTCTATATGACGGACTTTATTCGTGGTGCATCGGTGATTGTTGCGGGTATTGTGGTGGGCCTTGATTTGAGTCTTGGAGTCACCATCGCGGTCCTTTATGCAATCACCATACTCTTAAGCATTAACGCAACACTCTTTCAACCCGCCGTCACCAGTTTACAAGCAGATATTCTATCAGCAGACGATTATCAGTCTGCGAATGCGTCGATTAGTTTGATTCGCTCGTTTGAAGGAATTATCGGAGTGTTACTGGGTGGAGTACTATATGCCCTTTTGGGTGTACGTTGGATTTTTATTATCAATGGAATTTCATTTATTTTAAGTGGAGTCTCTGAGGTATTTATTCGTCATCCGTTTACACCAAAAGGACAACTCTCGTGGCGCAGTGGTCTTGTTGATTTGACCGATGGATTTCGTTACTTGTTGACATACAAAGGATTGCTTTCTTTGATGATTGCGATTTTATTGATCAACTTTGCGTTCGTTCCGTTGTTCGCTAATGTCATGCCTTACATGTTCAATCAAATCTTACAAGCAAGTCCACTGGATTTTAGCGTTGTGCAAGTTTCGATTTCTGTTGGCATGTTACTTTCTGCGGTAGTTATATCAAACTTAAGCAAAGCGTTGTCACCTAGCAAGTCGATTTATTATGGGTTAAGTGGCATGATTGTGACGTATTTCATGGTCACCATTGCGATTTACTTTATGATCAATTCACCGTATGAATATACGGTGTTTTGGTTGTTGATGATTGGATTGATGTTTACCTTTGGTGCCATTAACATCTTTGTCAATACACCCATTTCAACGGCGTTTATGAAAACCATCGCTCCAGAGTTTCGCGGCCGCTCAAATGCGACCATCAACGTCTTGTCTCAAGCAGCGATTCCTTATCCATCTTCTTGGGTGGGTTGTTGATTGAACTTGGGTCTGTGGTGTATGTGATGTTGTTTGTCTGTTCTTACTGGTCTTCATTTGATCTATTTGCTTTGCTCTCGTTCCGTACGCAGTTACCTTGCTACATATGAGTAAATCCTTAATGAGTCGGCAATTTTTATGAAAAAACGTATAATAAATCAAAGAGTTATAATGCCCATGAACTTAAAAGGTCGAAGTTTCGTCAAGTTGGTGGATTTGAGTAACGATGAAATTCAAGAGTTGATTGAGTTGTCATTACAACTCAAACAACAACGCAAAACCAACAAGATTTCTACTGAACTGAAGGAAAATGATTGTCAATTGTTCCAACAATCAAAAACGCACCATCAATTGGTTTTGCTGATGAAGTGGCAAGCTCAAGAAATTGTTTTCGATGCGGAGGGTAATTTCGCTTGAGGAAAGATAATGCATTTCTGCTTGCGGGTTGACGGAATCAACGGCAGACAGTGCGCGACCATAGTTTATTGTATGATGATTTGTTACGAAGGACATCTCGCGAAGAAGTAGAATCACTCCTTTTGTTATTTAGTGGTAAACCAGTGATTTCCCTTGAACAGGTGAGTTTAACCCGCTTCAAGCACTTGCTGATCTAATCACGATTTTTGAACAAAAGACATACCCTTCAAGGATTAAAATCACCATTCTTGGCGATGCAACAACACCACAAGCAACAAGCATGTTCATTGGAGCAAGCATGTTAGGGATGGATATTTCTGTGACAGGACCGCGCAGTCAGGTCTCTCGCAAGAATTGATTGCGGATTGCAAATCATGGCCAATGAATCAGGTGCGACGTAGGGATTTGTTTACCGAAGACGTTTTAGAAGGCCTGCTTGAAGCTGATGTTGTTTATACGTCGCAACCGATTTCATTGCAAGACACCTGGCGCTGAATGGGAACGTAAGGTCAAATTGTTAGAGCCATTTGTTGTAATTTTGATGTGATGAAACAAGCATTCGATAGCGCATTGTTCTTGCATCCGCTGCCTGCGGTTCATGATGCATCGAGTCAATTAGCGAAAAAGTGATTGAGGTAACAGGACGCAAATATCCGCATGCTGCCAAAGGGGAATTCTCTGCGACCAATGAGGTGTTTTATTCCACCTATTCTCATGTCTTTGATAGTTATGAAAATCGTCTCTTTGCCTTAAAGGCACTGTTCTTAGTGACGTTAAAATAGGAGAAACATGAGTATTCCAACCCCCCATATTGAAGCAAGTGATGCATCACTATCGTAAAACCGTCCTGATGCCAGTGGATCCACCGCGCGCGTGCAAAATATGTCGCAGATACATTCTTAGACGATGTTGTTACCTTCAACAATGCGCGCATGTTAGCTACACCGGAACCTATAAAGGCCGACAAATCTCTGTCATGGGGTCGGGAAATGGGAATGCCGAGCATTGGCATCTATTCCTATGAACTGTTCAAGTTTTACGGTGTCGAACAAATTGTTCGTATCGACTCCTGCTGGCGCCTACAAACCAGAGATTAAGTTGTATGAAGTAGTGATTGTTGAATCCGCGTATTCAGAAAGTACCTTTGCTTTAACCCAAGCGGGTGAGCTTCAAAACATTTTGTATGCCAATGCAGATTTGACGGAACAACTCAAAGGCATTGCCTCTGAATTGAGCATTCCAGTGCGCGTTGGTCGAACCCATTCGATGTATTCTACCGAGAAAACTATCTTGGTTACGAGTATATCCGCGATGAATTTGGTTGTGATTGTGTGGAAATGGAATCGTTTGCATTATTTCATAATGCATCTCAACTGGGAAAAAGCCGCTTGCTTGTTAACCATTTCTGACAACTTGGTCACCTGCGAATTGACATCGAGTGAAGAGCGACAAAGTGCATTCTCAGAAATGATGAAGATAGCACTAGAACTAGCAGAATAAACAAACCCCTCGAGTTAATCTCGAGGGCGCCTGTTTCATCAAATAAAATGAACGGTGTATCGAGGAATGCAACGAGCACTTTAATGAAATAGGTGGTTAGCCACTTAACAAAATCGGTACATCATATAAACCAACAAAGGCAATGGGGACAAAATGTATCAATTAGTTGGGAAATGATGGCTGACCCATTGTTGCGAATCCAGTGATGATTTTTTCGTTTTAAGAAATCATAAACTGAACGTCAAACCATTGACTGATTAAATACGCGGCGATGCTTCCAAGGGCGATGCGAGGAAGTAAGCCAAAGGTAAATGCGAGTGCAGCGCCGCCCTCGTCCCAATCGGTGGGGGGTAAAGAGCAATGCAGTTTGCATAATAACTAATGTAATGATTGCAACTGAGAAGCCAAGTAGCACGGCTTTTTTGCTTCTTTGACACCAAATAATTCATTGATTGAATCCATGTGATTAAAAAGATGGTCCCATACATGATGTTGCCTAAGGTTGGGTGGTCAACCCAAACAATTCAATGTTTGGTCACTTGATGTTGGCTAAGATGATCGCCAGCGTAATCCAAGCAAAGAGTCCTGTTTTACCGAAATATTGATATATTAGGATTACGAGTCCAAAGTATTAATGAGGGCAAATCCAACTA
Organism: Bacilli bacterium; assembly: GCA_018401215.1. Classification (GTDB taxonomy): domain Bacteria; phylum Bacillota_I; class Bacilli_A; order MAG-NZ; family MAG-NZ; genus M30B81. The sequence continues at coordinate 12,075 of JAGYLA010000016.1, forward strand.
AAGTAATTCGTTCATACTCCTAAATATTGATTATAGCATGGTTGAATGATTGAGTTATTGATGGAATTCCGTTATATTGTACAAGAGAAATTTAGGTGAGAAAATGGCCGTTCAAGACCGCGTATTCAAAGCCGTTCTTCAAGATGCAAAGCAAGCCAAAGACACTCATGGCGAACGTGTCATCAACGCGACGCTAGGGTCACTATATGATGAGACTCCAGAGCTGGTTGCTTACCAGACCTTTGCTTTATACGAAGGCCAGCCGCGCGAACTCAAAGCCCATGGCATCCACTGTTGACACCGGATTATCAAAGGCCGCGATTCAAGAGTGGCTTGGTGTACCGAATGCTGAGGCGATTGCCACACCTGGCAACTGGTGCCCTTAGTGTAGGATTCACGAAGCGTTGCCGGTAGCAAGTACAATCATTTTGCCAAGCATTTTACTGGGGACCGTAAGGGACCCGTTGATGGCACAGTTTCAAGATCATTCGATCCGTAAGTATGAGATGTTTGATGGGATTCATTCAATATCAAAAAGCTTTCAACATGTGACGACCGATGTGATGCAAGAACTTGACACATTACAGTCATGATCAATGACCCAGCTCAAAACCCGACTGGTACTCGATGACGGATGATGAGTGGCGTTTGGTGATGAAACGTCTTCGTGCACTGAGTGATCTGGGCGAAGTCAACGTCGTGCTTGATATTGCCTACATCGACTATACAAAATCCGCTGATCGTCGTCGCAGCTTATTTCGCTTTTTTGAAGACTTACCAGAGAACTTGAATGTTTTTGTTTGTGCGAGTTTGTCCAAAACTGCGACCGCATATGGGATGCGACTTGGTGCATTAGTGATCTTTTCCAATCAACAAGAACGGTTGGCAGAAATCTACAGTGCTGCGGCAAGAAGTGTGTGGTCCAACGTCAATAATGGGGGACAAATTGCCTTTAGTCGCTTGATCAAAGACAACGCCCTCAAACAAGCGTTCTTTATCGAACAACAAGAGTATATCGATATGTTAAATGCGCGCAGTGAACTCTTTCTTCAAGAGGCAACTGCAGTTGGTTTGCCGATGTACCCCCATACCGAAGGGTTCTTTGTGACGATTCCTTTGGCGGTAGAGTACCGCGATCAAGTCGACCAAGCGTTGCGTGATGAATTGATTTATACGATTAGTTTAGCGGGCGGAGTTCGCGTTGCGCTTTGCGCGATTCCCCTAAGACAAGTCAAGGGACTCGCCGCAACCATTCAGCGAATCATCAAGCAAGTGACATCGGCATGAAGCCGACACGTCTAGCAGTTCGCGGCGTGTTATTGAAAGACAATTTGATGGGCATCATGTATGTAGAAAAACATGATTGCTATTTGTTTCCGGGCGGTGAAGTAGAGCCAGATGAATCGTTGGAAGCTTGTGTGATTCGTGAACTCGAAGAAGAGAGTGGGTATGTCACAGAAGTAGTCGAACATCTAACACAAGTGATTTATGAAGAGCCGGAATTGATTCACCACAATGAAATCTATGTATGTCGGGTTATTGGCAATGGAACATTACACAAAACACAACTCGAAGAAGATTGGGGCATCAATTTTCACTGGATGAATCCAGAAGAGCTTGTTGCTTTTTGTAAACAGACAACTACAACATATCCGACTAGTATTATTCATCGATCGCTTTGTGGTGTTGTTCACAATGTGATTGATACGTTAACAAAGAAAGGGTATCTCAATGGAAGTGATTGATAAGAAAATTCGCTTTGATTTAGTGAATGAAGGCGAAAACATCGGGTATTTAAATTATGCAATTCGCGGGACTGATATCGATGCGATTTTCATTTATGTCGACCCTTCGTACCGCGGCACCAAAGCCAAGAATTATTTGCTTGATGAATTGATGAAGCTATCCGACTCCACCAACAAAAAACTCTATTGCACCTGCACCTTTATGAAGGGTTGGTTCAATAAAAACAAACCAGAGTATTTAGTCGAAAGTCAGAGAAGCTGACTTTTTTCATAAAAAAAGCTAGCTTGCGCTAGCCTCATGGTCAATTAAGAAATGGTGTGCGTCTGCACCACCTAAATAGTTGGTGACTTTTTTATGTTGACCAATCACCCGGTGACACGGTACGACAATTGCAAATTTATTGTGGTGAAGTGCGTTGCCAACCGCTTGCGATGCTTTGGGGTTACCGACAATCTCCGCAAGTTCTTGGTATGTCTTGGTCTGTCCATACGGGATATCCAATAAAGCATTGTGAATGTCGTATTGAAAAGCGGTTCCTTGAAAGGTCAAAGGAAAATCAAAACTTGTACGCTTGCCTTCAAAGTATTCTTCAAGCTGAGTAATTGCTTGGTTGAGACACTTGTGCGTTCGATCTTCGGCTTGATCAGGTTGATCGACAAAGGTGATTTCCATAATGCCGCGGGCATCACCAAAGACTTTTAACCAACCAACAGGGGTATTCATATACTGAGTAAACATAATGGACCTCTGTCTTATTATAACCATAATGACGCCAGATTTGCACGGGATGCTTGATTGCATGACAACAGGCTCTTTGGTATAATGGCAAGGCGTTATAGGGGAGTAGTAAAACGGCCATACAACGGTCTCCAAAACCGAGGAAGCAGGTTCGACTCCTGTCTCCCCTGCCATAACAAAACAAGAAGGTGAAAGACCTTCTTTTTTTAGTAAAAAAAACCACCTCAATAATCATAGTGATGAGGTGGTGTTATGAGACATATTATTATTGGAATTTTCCTACTTTTGATTCCCTTGTTTTTCCCAAAAGTAGAAGCATATACCTACAAGGATTGTGAGATCTTTGTCTTGCCACACTTGTCCCACTCCCATTATACAGAGTGTTTGAAGAACCCGAGTGCATACTCGCAATACTACGTATATTATACGGTCAATTTTACGTCGGATGGAACAAGCTTGAAATCGCAGTCCGTTCGTCGTGGTAGTGCGGCGTCTGCCCCCGCGACCCCTTCAAAAGTTCAACATACGTTCAATGGATGGGACCGTGGATTCTCCAATGTTCAAAGTAATTTAACGGTCCAAGCTGTCTGGATTCGTAGTCAGCAAGTGACGTTTTTGGACTACAACGGAACGACACTAAAACAACAATTTGTGGCTCAAGGAGGGTCGGCTACACCACCATCGGTTCAAGCTCGTTACGGGTATGAATTTACAGGGTGGAATGGAAGTTACACCGATGTGTGGCAAGATGTCACGGTGATGGCAACGTATCAACCATTGGTGTATCAAGTGACGTTCTACTATTCCAATGGGGATGTCTATCAAACCATGAGTGTGCCATTCAATCAATCGGTTACTCCGCCTGCTGCGCCGGTGAAAGAAGGTAGCACCTTCACGCAGTGGAGTGCAGCAACCACCAATGTCCAATCGAACTTATCGGTCTATCCAGAATATGCCGTCAATCAATACCGTGTGAGGTTTTATGATGGCAATCAAATCGTCAAAGAACAACTCGTTGAACACGGACAAGATGCCATTGCACCACTCATGGCCAAAGAAGGGCATGTATTTGCTGGGTGGAATCAGTCGCTGAGTGCGATTACGAGCGCGATCGATGTTGAAGCCTCTTGGACGAAAGAATTGTATGAT
>JAGYLA010000017.1 GCA_018401215.1 Bacilli bacterium
TTAGCACCGACCAGAGAACTCGCTGAACAAATCAAAGATAGCTTTTTGACGTACACCGGTTCCATCAATCTCAAAACCGCCGTTATTTACGGGGGTGTGTCACAAAAGAATCAAGAACACGTCCTCAAACGCGGTGTCGATGTCTTGATCGCAACACCAGGTCGATTGATTGATTTGATGAATCAACAACTCATCGACTTGCGTCAGGTCAAACACTTTGTTTTGGATGAAGCTGATTTGATGTTAGACATGGGCTTTATTCGCGATGTGAGACGCATCGTCAAAGCGATTCCTTCGCAGCGTCAAACAATGTTATTTTCAGCCACCATTCCCAAAGAAATCTTGGAGTTGGCGAACGAACTGTTGACCAACCCGGTTCGTATTGAAGTCACCCCACCGGAAGCAATGATTGAAAAGATCGAACAATCGTTATACTATGTCGCAAAAAAACAAAAGACTTCATTGCTACGCCATTTACTACAAAACCAAGCGCTACAATCAGTCCTTGTGTTTTCTCGCACCAAACATGGCGCGAACAAACTCGTCAAAGAACTGCTCGCTTCTGGCATTAGTGCCAATGCGATTCATGGAAACAAGTCTCAAAACCAACGGTTACTTGCACTCAAGGATTTCAAATCTGGTAGTTCACGTGTCTTAGTAGCAACAGACATTGCCGCTCGAGGCATCGACATTGATGACTTGTCTCACGTGATCAACTATGACTTGCCTGATACGCCAGAGACGTATGTCCACCGCATGGGTAGAACCGGTCGTGCTGGCCGTGTGGGCGAAGCCTACACCTTCTGTAGCCAAGAAGAAAGTCACATGTTAGCGCAAATCAAAAAACTGACAAAGATGAGCATTCCCTTGGTGGAAAATCATCCGTATCATGAACTTGTGACGCCAGAACCCGTCTTTGTTCCGGCACCCTTACAAAAACGCAGACGCAATCGTCGTCCATCGGAACGAAAGTATTCGTAAGTAATCCATGATGATTGGCCAATCATAGTGGCGTCATTCTTCCTGCACCATCAGGAATATGTCTTGAAAATGTACATACAAGAGTATATACTTTATGCATAGAGGTGGTTGGATGACGACGCAAATCAAAAAGATTGGAAACAGCAAAGGAATTATCATTCCTTCGGCTGTACTTAAAATCATGAACTTGAAAGAACACGAAGAGTTGACCTTAAAAGTTGAGGGTAACGACCTCATTGTATCGAAGAGTTCGACGTTCAATCCGCAATCTCTTGATGAACTCTTTGAGGGGTATACCGGAACCTACAACGCAGAGCTTGTATTCAATGATGATGTCGGCCGCGAGAAATGGTAACCCAAGGCGATATTGTCATTGTCGACTTTGATCCCGCTCTAGGTTCTGAACAACGAGGCAGACGACCAGGGCTTGTGGTCAGCAACGACACATACCACAAGAACACCAACGGCTTTGCGATTGTTGTTCCGATTACAACCGACAGGTCCTATCACTTTCCCCTTCATGTCTCATTGGATGAGCGAACGAAAACGGTTGGAGAGGTGATGTGTGAGCAAATTAAAACGATGGATCTCAAAACAAGAAGCCTCCATCGTGTGGAATCCATTCCTACTGATGTACTAAACAAGGTTTTAAAAATTGTTAGATTGCTATTCTAATAAAAAACCGCCCCTTCCAGTTGGAAGGGGCGGTTTGATTAAGCACGTCGCAGTTGGTTTTTGTATTTCGCAGACAGCAAGAAGAACAAGGTTGAGACAATCGCAATGACTGCGGCACTGATCAACCAGCTTTGTTGATACGATCCAGTGTCATCGGCAATTTGACCCAAGATTGCCGGTCCCACGACGAGTGTCGAACGGCTGAAGATGAGTAGAATCGTTGTTCCGGTTCCCATCAATGCAGGTCCTGCCACGTCACCGATGGCGGTAAAGAGCAATCCGATACTCGCAAAGGCGAAGGCTCCAAAGACGAAGGAGAACACACCTAAGAACACATTACCTAATGCACCCGTGCCAACGACCAAGGCCAAGACAACATACAGTGCGGCGATACCCAAGGAGACGCCAAATAGTCCTGTACGACGGTTTGATTTCAAGTACTTGTCATTGATGTATCCAAAGAGTGGATTTCCAACAACGCCTCCGGCATTGAACAAGGCCAAGTAGAACCCTGCAGCGGATGCTGAATATGCCAAGTCACCTGACAAGAACAACGTATAGTGAATCGTGATGGTACCAACAGACAATCCAACGACAATTCCCATACTTGCAACAATCCAAATCAATGGATTACGAACAATTTTACGTAAGTTGTCACGGTATCGTACTTCGCTTTTTGGTTTTGGGTCACCAATTTGACTTGGGAAGTAAAAACGTACGACGGCAAGTAACGCAATGACGGCTAGACCGACACCAAGGTAGACCCCAAATCTCCATCCGAAGTTCTCCCCAATCGTTGGAACGACAAAGGAAGCAACAATCCCCCCTGCGGCAGCTCCGGCTTGGACCAGTCCATTGGAGATCGCGCGTTTGGACGGGTCGACAATTTCAACAACCCCTTTGGTGAGGGACGGCGTCACTAAGGTGAAGGCCGTTCCGGTAAAGATTGCTAGCCCTAAGATGATCGTAAAGCTTGGCACAATCGTATACAGAAAGACAAAGACCGCAACAAGTGACAAGGCGCCAATCAATCCGTTTCTTGAACCGATACGGTCTACAATGGGTCCAGCGACCAAGACCAAGACGAGTCCAGTCAAGAAGAAGGCAGTGGCATATAACCCCGCTTGCGCACTGGTTAAGTTAAACTCTGCACTCACAAGAGGTAGCATCGCGGTAAAGCCATCGACAGTAATCGCAATGACCCCAAACGACAATGCCATGATCAATAACGTTTGATTCACTGATAATAGTTTTTTTGTTTTGGTTGACATAATTTATCCTTTCTAAATCTCCCTAGTTATACCCCAACCACCCATGCGAGTCAACTAGTTTGTTTGTCAAACTAGAAAAGAAAACGAAGCGGGAATTACCGCTTCGTAACTTGGGTTACAATATACTTCACCATGAAGATGTTATCGTTTTAGGAGATGGACATCCTTGGGGAGTACGGACAGACGAATCTCTTCGCCCTCGTCGACTCTGTCTTGCGATAAGACATCGATAAATTGATCGTTAATTTTAACCTTTAAGGTGTAATTGACACCGCGGAATCCTTGACTCATCACGATGCCATGAATCAATCCTTTTTGTGACACATAGAAGTCGGTAGGATGAATCGCCACGCGAACCGCTTGGCCCTTTGTAAATCGCTGATTGTCTGTGGGAATGACTGCCCCTAAGGTGTCGACCATTCCTGGGACGGTGACCACACCTGGGATCACGTTACATGTTTTAAGCCACTCGCTTTGCGACTGAGGTACCTTTTTGACCTTGATGGCTTTTGGTGCCGCAGAAGCTTTGGCCGCGACCGTTGATGCTGCTTTGGTGGCGACTTTTTGTTTTTGGACTACATTAGCCTTAGTGCCGCTGGTCAGAAGAACGATGTTGCCGGTTTTGTGTCCTTCGTATACTTTTTTGTGCGCTTGTTTGAACTCGTTCAACGGATACACTTCATCGATAATCGTTGGAAGCTTGCCTTTGCTTGCAAGGGCATTGAGTTCAACGAGATCCTCTTTGCGTTCACTGGTGATCGAGTTGATCGTGAAGAAGCGGCCACCTAGACCTAACAATGGGACAGCCTTGATGTCGCTAAACAATCCGACCGCATCATACACCACGTCAAAGTGACGCGGTAACGAAAGATGCTCGTTTTTACTGTGATCGACCCAGCGGTCAACTTTTAATGCTCCAAGCTTCGCTTGATGCACACCGCGAGCACTCGCGGTCACATGAGCTCCACATGCCTTGGCCAAACTGACCGCATATGTGCCAACACTCCCACTAGCACCGTAGACAAATACCTTCATTCCGGGTTTGATGAACTGTGGGTTCATTACACTCTTTGCCGACAGCGCGCCAAACGGTATCGGTGCGGCGTCTTCATAGGAGAGCGAGTCGGCAATCGGCGCATAAATACTGCCCCGCTTTAGTACGACCTTTTCAGCCATCACACCAAGGGATGCAGATTGAATAAAATTGATCCGTTGACCGACCACCACATAGGTGACTTTTTGACCGATGGCAACGACCTTCCCCGCTCCGGCAATGCCGCGAACAGGATGTTTTGGTGTTTGACTTCCATACAACAACCGAATGAGCACTTTTGCGACCCCACCGACGTCTTGTTGGTTCAAACGGCGGTCACCACTGGATACGTTAGCTACTGCGACGTCGACCAATATGTCATAGGGTGAACGGATCAACGGTGCAGGAACTTCGGACAAACTTAATGTATCAACGCCACCAAATCTTGATTGAGTTACTGCCTTCATATGCCCTCCATATATTACGAACTTTAAATTATTTATACTATGTATTCATTTGTTTTGCAATGAGATTTGGAGTGAACTTAACTTCTTATGAAGAAAACACGAGCACGTATAAAAAGAAAAAAAGGCTGAATAATCAGCCTTTTTTCCCAAATGGAACAAGCATTGGTGTGGAGGCGACATACGCATCCCACCCCTCGTATTTTTTCATGTGTCGTTCTAACAACGGCGTCGATACTTTGACCAAGACCAAAGTCATCACAAATGGTCCAATGATTAACAACAAGTAATACCACAGCGGTATCGCTTCGACCCCAAGAACGGCAAATCCCGTAAGATATAGTCCAAACCAGATTAAGATTTCCCCAAAGTAATTCGGATGACGAGTGAGTGACCACAAGCCAGTCGTTAAGAGTTTCTTTTCGCCTTTGGCGATGTGCGAACGAAGTTGTTCATCGCCAATCACTTCAAACAACAAACCAATCACCGCAATGGTTAATCCAGCGATCACACCAATGCTTGCTAGACCACTAAACTCAAATTGATTGTATTTGATGACGATGTAACTAGCTGCACCGACCGTGAAGTTGATGATCCCTTGGACCATAAACACACGGAAGAAGGCAATGATGACAACATTTTTACCCCATTCTTTACGCCATGCTTTGTAGCGAAAATCTTCGGGTTTACCAAAGTTACGTCGCGTTAGACGAACTGACAAACGAAGCCCCCATAGGACAATGAACCCGGTAATGATATAAGAAAGTAAGGTCGGGGCTTCGGTGGTGAGTAAACTAGCAATTGAACCAACGACAAATCCAATTCCCCAAAACATGTCGACGATCGAGTTGTCTTTGACCACTTGCGCGATCACAAACAACACACCAAACGAACCGAGTACAATCGCGTAGGGAAGAACCAAACTATCGATGCCAAACGATTGAAATCCAATCGATGCGATGGCAAATGTAATCAAAAATAACAGCGGATAAATAATTAAACGTCTTGTATCCATCTCTTTCACCTCAAGAAGATAGCGTTGTTACGCTACTCTTTCCCTATTATAACCGAGGATACTTTTTTTTGAATATTTTTTATATTTCTTAGTTTTGGACCCATTTGACTATTTGTTTTTCGCTTCATGGCAATAAAAAAGTTGTCAATAGGACAACGTAGTTTCTTTCGATTGTTCTCATCCGAAAATTGGTTACAAATCATAATTTTTTCGAAAATATGGCCATTTTAGGCCCTAAAAGTGCCCAAAATTGTAAGGGTCAGAACCCAATTTTCCATAACGACTCGTCGCAAAATTCGTTCATCTTGGCAAACCTAATTTTGTCAAATTCTCATGGTACGATGGAATCAGAACGAGTTCATCGACCGACTGGGGTTGTCCGACAGGGAAGATGGACGAATAGGGGTAAACATGTTTGAACGTACTACCACTTTGACACAAACCAATCAATTTGATTCGCATGATGAATTACTAACTGAATTCTTTCGACGTCTAAAGCGTCAAGCGCCTGGCAGTGAGGCAGAAACCAACAAAGTACTAGCAACACTCTCACTGGAACCGAAGCAGTCCTATACCATGCTCTTTCATCACTGTGGGACGGGTGCACTCCCGTTAGAGATGGCAACACGCTTTCAAGGGACCATCATTGCGGTCGACCCAAGAGCTGAACTTCTTGATGAGTTGCTTGTAGTGAGTGAATCGATGCCCTTACAGGCGTCGATCACGGCAACAAGTGACGATGTGGTTGAATTGCCACTGGTCAAAGAGAGTTTAGACCTAGTGTGGTCACAGCAACCGAATCATGATTCGTCGTTTGAGCGAGTGATTCAGCATTGGAATGCATTGCTGAAACCATCAGGAATCGTTGTGTTAACCGAACTCATTTGGTTGACAGAAACAAAACCTTTGGCTTTGACAGAGTATTGGAATTATTCCATCAAGGACATCGCGACACTAGAAGAACGACTCGATCAACTAGAAGCAAATGGGTTTGAAGTTCTTCATGGTGATATTTTACCAGAAGATTGTCATACGACAAATTACTATCAACCAATGAGTGCATTGTTTGAATCGTTTATGGATGAATATAACACGCCAGCTGCGGTTGGCGTGGTCGCCGAATTGAAGCATGAAATTTCGATTTATAATAAGTACAACGAGTATTATGGCTATGCAGTGTTCGTCGCTCGAAAACTGTAACCCATCGTATCAGTTGGCACTTGCTCATAATTACCTCCTTTTAGAAAAGGGCCGATTGGCCCTTTTCGCTTGGCAAGGACCTTTGTTTGTTTGGTATGATGAAAGTACGCAATGTGTGGAGGGGTCTCATGCAACGAAGCTTAATTTTAATCAAACCAGATGCGATGCAACGAGGACTAAAGAAGTCTTTGATGTTGGATTTCATGAACCAAGGGTTTTTGATTACCCGAGAGCGGGAGTTGGTTGTCACCAAAGAGTTGATCTTAGCGCATTATGAAGATGTAATCAAAGACAATCCCACGGTTCCACTGACCGAGATGTTCTTAGCAGAATATGTCGGGCAAACGATTACTGCGATTGAACTATCTTCTCCTAATCCAACGTTTGTTCAAGACGTTCGTACATTCATTGGTGCGACCGATCCCGCTCAAGCGGACCCGCAGTCAATGCGAGGCCGATACGGTGATGATTCGATGGCTGCTTCCAGAGCCGAACGACGCGTTGTTCGCAATCTGGTCCATGCATCGGACTCTGATGCAGCAGCATCCAAAGAAATTGCCTTGTGGTTTGACTAACATAACAAAAAGCCGAATGGCTTTTTTTTTAGAAGGGTAAATCAAAATACTCTTTTCGCAGCATCCATTTTTGTTTTTAATTTTAACGATTTTGATTGAACTCAATCTTCTCAGATGTCTTTTTAGTTAATTAAAACCATTCATAATCATGATGTAAAAGAAAACATGACAATGAAAATATAACTAATCAAAATTAAGAACGAATCCTTCCCTGCCAGGATATCGTCATTATCTTAATCAAAATGATGATTATGCGTAAATTTACCGTCACTCAAGAGTGTTTGGTCAGATTAAACCTGGCTCAAGGATATGGCTAGTGGATGAACAATTCATGGTTTTTAGTACAGCGTTCTCTTTTAAAAGAAGAGGTAGTGCCCATTTCATCAAGACAATTTCTTTGGTTTGTCAAACAAAAGGGATGCTTTGTCAACATTGAAAACCCTTTACCGCCTTCATCTATTGATTTGGTTTAATCTTCAAGAAAAGAACACATTTTGTCATACATGGTAGCTTTTTGAAGTCTGTAAAGTGATCTTCCTTCGTTACCCTTTAAAGTTTCTTGATATTCTTTTTACTGATAAAGTATTTTCCCGATCTTTATCTTCGCTGTTTCTCGAAAGAGCCAAGCATCTAAGACCATATTTATCTTTTTAACATCTTGCCTAATCAATCATTACATTTAATCTTTTCCAGTGTCCTTCTCGCCACCGGTCCTCTCGCCATTGAACCACCGACATTGGCTCCCTAAAACCGTTTAATTGATGAAATGAATCGCGGTTAAGGAAACGCTATCCGCCGTCAACAGCGTTGGATGTACCTTCTTGTTCCCGCCATCTTTCATCGTTAGTCCCGTGATTAGCCCAATCTTTGTCGACACCACTTCCACTGCACCTTCGCTTGAGCCAAAGAAAAGATTGTTGCATCTTGATTCTATCGCCTGGAGATGTCATCATCATCTTTTGCTCAATTTACGTCACCGTTGCAAGTCGATGCATCTCCGTATTTTTTTGAATATTCTTTTTTTTACGCCTTTAAATTTTTATCGTTTCAATGATGTTTTGAAATTTCGCCAATGACGTAATACAGTGTTGCCATTGCTCAAATGAAATGTTGGCATGCATCAATAAAATTGAAGAGTTCTCGGGAATTCCAAGCTTGCTTGAGGTTTTTGCATCAGAATTGATTGCCTCCAATTCATAATCCCCGTTACTGAGTGTTAGTTTGAATTGTTTTTCATACAATTCAAACAATGAGGTTCTTGGGGTAATCATATCGATGAGTCCAGGTACATATTTGGGATTGATGTATGTATATTCCAAACACAAATTGACATCACCGTTTCGCCGAACGCGCTCGATGTAATAACAATTCGCTCCCGCAGGCAATCCTATTTTTTGGTTGATATCTGTCGCTACTTTCATTTCTTTGCTTTCGTAGATGATGCTGTTTGGTGTTCCGCTTTGATCGCCAATGATTTCCGAAAAGCTGGCCATGTTGGACAGTTGGTATTGAGCTTTTGACTTGATGAAGGTGCCTTTGCCTTTGATGCGAACAATAAAGCCTTCATTGAACAACACTTGAAGTGCCGCACGGATGGTTTGTCGGCTCACTTCATACATCTCAGAGAGATCTTTTTCGTTGGGTAACATATCACCCACTTTATATTCTCCAGCAAGAATTTTATGTTTTAGTTGGTCATAGACATCCAAATACAAATAGTTCGCCATTGCAAACACCTCGCTACTATCATAAACAAAAAAGCCAAAAACACCAAAAAAGAAAGCACTTACATTTTCTATTGACATGTCCGTACATAATGATAAAATAAATTATTATGTACGGACATGAATTACTTAAAAAAGGAGGCGTCAAATGAAAAAGATTGGAATCATCGGAAGTTCGGGAGGAAATCTTTACAACCTGGGCGGGAGAGAACCGCGCAAATTACTGGGTGAAATTATTACGCAAGCGAACTCTGCAGACATTGAAGTGACTCGCGTATTGTTCGTTGCGGCAAAAGCCTCAATGGACAATGTCAAAGACACGACGCAAGCGGTTGTCTATACGTTAGAACAAGGAGAACTTGTATCTACCGAATCGATGAGCTTGAAAGAAGCCAATGCAGCGGCGAAGAAATTGGATGCTGAGTATGCTGCATCGATTGAGAAGAATGAACTCGATGGATTGGTTGTCATGAGCGCCGATGTGAAAAACGTCAATGCGAAGAGTTTGGAGATGGCAGCTAGCACTAAACTTCCTGTAGTTGGAACGGGTGGGACATCGATTGCCTACATCCAATCGCTGGGTGCGAATGTCATTTCTGCATCTGGGACGACAGGAACGACAAACCGCACCCGGGCAATTGCGGCAATCACCAGTTTGGCCAAAGCATTTGGAACTAAATATCGACCAGTGATTGGCCAAGTGGATGGCGGTTCGAGTGACAGTGGTTCGATCTGGGAACGTTTTAGTTTACGAGGCATTATGCTCTCAGCGATTCCAGGTTTTATTGCCATGGCGTTGGTCTTAGCATTGAGTCGTGTCCCATTCTTGTCCGCGTTGGGTCCGGTTTTTAGTTTACTCATTGGCGCGTTACCAGTATTGGTTGCGGTCATTGCGGCAAAACAAATTTCGGGATTGGATGAAGTGGGAATCGTCGCTGGAGTTGTGGCGGGGGTTTTGAGTGTTGAAGGTGGCGTCATCGGCGGAATCGTTGGTGGTCTCTTGGCCGGAATCTTTGCCTTATACTTGGTTCAATTTTCGATTAAAAACCGCGTCCCAGGAACCACAGCAAACATCATTGCAGGTGGTCTAGGTGGATTGGCTGCGGGATTGCTTGTGTATTTCTTTATCGCTCCTGGAACAGAGTTCTTAGGGGACGGGGTTCGTCAATTGATTGATGCAACCATTAGTTTGAGTCCTGCCCTTGCTGGTCTTGTTGCTGGATTGTTGATTTGGCCCGCGATTCTAGTCGGTGCCTATCATGCAGCAATCTTACCGATTGTCTTATTGGAAATGGAAGCCGAAGGAGCAAGTTTCTTAGGTGCCGTTGACATGGTAGGATTGGTTATGGTCTCTGCTGGGATCACCTTAGCCAACATTGTGTGGCCAGAATTAAATCAGAACGAGCAATAGCGGTTCCTGGTTTGTGCGATCAACATGGGCTTTGGAACGTTTGTTGAAGCGGCGTATCCATTTATGTTCTCCAATAAATTAGTCTTTGCAGGAGCGATTGTTTCTTCTGGACTTGCTGGTTTGATGGTTGGCTTGTTTAATGTTCGTGGAACCGCGTATGTACCAAGCCTAGTTGCTCCAGCTTTATCTGATAACCCTCTAGGGTTTGCGATTAGTATGTTGGTTGGTTTAGGTGCAGCCTTTGTCTTTACGATTCTTGCCAATCGACTCCCCGTAAAAGGAAGCAAATAAATGTTTTCAAATGATGCTAAAAAACGACTCGACCGCGGACGACAAAAAGTCCTGGATGCGATCAAGTCTCATGGTGGTACAACATTACTTAGTACTGGCATCACAGGTGATGACGCAAGGATGGCAAAAGCAGCCGTGGATGCGGGTGCGAAATTGATTGAACCCAATCATCCAGCAGTTGCCCTGGCAAGAGGGTATCAAGGTGTGACTAACATGCATGCGGCAGAAATGGTTCGTCATGAAATTAGCCTGGCGCAAATGTTAGAAGTCTCCAAAGGAGTCAGAAATGTGGTTGGACCAGATATATTTATTACCACTGGAGTCCCAGGTGGATTCACAGAAATCAATCCAGTTCCATTGTCAGAAGAAGACTTTCTGAACATTGCGAATGCAGGGATTGATGGTCTACATACCCACAAATCAAGCATTGAAGATTTGAAAGTATGGGTTGATAACGCCCACAAGTATGGAATCTTGGTGGATGCCTACATTGGTCATCCCGATGACTTGCATACGTTTGGTGTTCCCGCTGAAACGCCAGAAGATGTGGCGAAGGTTGCCAAACAAATGGAAGCCATTGGTGTCGATTTTATTGGCTTAATGACAGGCATGAGTTACGAAGGTGTCGAAGCAGGTAAAATTCACCCTGTAATCGAGGCAAGAGTCAAAGCATTGATCGGTGCAGTCAATGTGCCAACGATTGCTGAGGGTGGTATCAATGAATCCAACTTCAAGGCTTTCAAAGAACTCGGTGTAAATATATTGGTTGTGGGTACGGCACTCGATAACATTGCCGCCGAAGCGATCAAGCGTCAAGTCAAAGTATTTCTTTGATTCAATAAACCCTTTCTTCTAAAAAAGCAGACATGGACCTTTTCAGGCTCATGTCTGTTTTGAATTATTGATTTGTTTGATTCTCGAGATCTATCACATCGACTTGATCGATGCGACATCTTGTGGTGTTAAGGTAAAATCAAAGATTTGAATGTTGGCAGCTTGATTGGTTGGATTGTGGGATTTGGGAATCACCACAATGCCTTCATGGACTTGATAGTTCAAGATGATTTGACTCCATGTTTTTTGATACTTCAATCCGATCTCCATGAGTAACGCTTTGGTCGGTTCATCGACCTTCTTCAGTGATTGATAGGCTTCGGGGATCACATCATTTGCTTTGCAATAATCAATCAACGATTGATTGTGATGCCCAGGATACGACAAGA
>JAGYLA010000018.1 GCA_018401215.1 Bacilli bacterium
CTGCCTCAGCAAGAGCCGTTTCACTGGACGGAGACCAGTAGACTGGTTTGAGTCCTTTGTAGATTAGTCCTTGTTCCACCATGGTCGCAAAGACTTGTAGTTGCATCGCTTCATAGGCTGGTTGGTTGGTTGCATAATAATTGTCGTAATCACCGATCACGCCAAGGCGTAAAAATTGTTCTTTTTGACGTAAAATTTGTTCATCCGCATACGTACTACATAATTCACGAAATTCAGAAATCGGCATCGCTTTGCGATTGATGTTTTTTTTCTTTGTTAGTGCGTTCTCAATCGGTAAGCCGTGCGTATCCCAGCCTGGTGTATAAGGCGAGCGAAAGCCTGCCATGTTTTTATAGCGCACAACAAAGTCTTTTAATATTTTATTTAACGCATGCCCCATGTGAATGTCACCATTTGCGTAAGGGGGTCCGTCATGCAAGACAAACAGTGGTCGGTCTTTGTTTTTTTCTAATAGTTGTTGATACACCGATTGCTCACGCCATTGGGCTTGTCTCAAAGGTTCAGTTTGACCCAAATTGCCACGCATCGGAAAGTCCGTTGTGGGCATGTGTAACGTATCTTTGTAGTTGCTCACTAGTTGCCTCCAAATAACGTCAACAGTAACATAAAGATGACGCCACCAATGACTGATTGCGTAAACAAACTACGGTAAGAGACGGGGTGCTTGCGTAGTTTTCGATATAACGATAAAAATCCAAACATAAACACCATGTAAAAGAGTCCATAAAATCCAATGAGTAATAAGTCCATACTTCCTCCAATAAAAAACGCCCTTGGTCTAAGGACGAATTGTTCGCGGTACCACCTTAGTTCACTGATTGCTCAGTGCCCTTGTTTGTTGCGATAACGGGCAACCCCCGATTTACTCCTAGGTGATACGTCTCTTCTTGTTCAAGCCTTGCACCGGTCGCTTGATCGCTATTGTCGAAGATTCGCGTGTCCTAATCCACGTAATATCCAATCGTTAAAATCCATTTGTCTTTTTTTGACTTGCCTGATTGGGCGAGTACCTTGGCTTTGCCTTTGGTTCGCACACTCAGGATGTCACCGACGAGTAGTTCTTTGGTTTGAGATTCCATCTCGACACCGTTAATGCGAACGTATCCTCGTTTGATCAACGCTTGCGCGTTGCTTCTAGACATATTATAGACACTTGCGACCAAATTATCAACTCGCATACTTGTGGAAATGACAGTCTTTTCTTGTAACGTCTGGGTATACGTAATCGCTTCTTCCATTCGGCGAATCGAGGTTGGTCGACCCGAGACTTGCAAGTTGGATTCAATAAAAGAAGCGATGTCTGCGGTCACAAAGACGATAAAGTCTTCCATGATTAAAATGTCACCAAACGTATCTCGCTCAATCCCTAAGGCAAGCAAACTGCCCATTATATGACGGTGTCCAATCTCACCAAGTGCATCATCCACAGAAATCCGTAAACCGACGATCGCACTGTCGTTGGTTGTATAGGCTCTAACCAGTTCAGCATTTGGGTAACCACCGTCAAACTTTGCGTCGGGTCGCGCTTGTTTGACGATGTGTTGTTCGGCAAGCGTTAAAAACCGAGTCAAGAAGGACTCGGGATAGCGTGAGACTTGTTTTTGAAAACTCGACGCGTCTTTTTGGGTTTGCATCTTAGCTCAACATACGAATCGCAAAACTTAAAAGTAAAAAACCAAGCAGTGGTGACAAATCAATCCCACCAATCGGGGGAATAATACTACGAAAACGAGACAAATAGGGTTCAACTAACTGACCGGTAATATAGTACAGTCTTGACCCACGTGCACTTGGAAACCAGCGCATGATCAAAAACGCAAAAATCAAAAAGTAATAGCCATTTAAAATGATGCGAATGCCTTCAAGAAGTAACTCCATTATTCTTCCTTGTATTCTTGATAAAATTCCATAATGGTACCGTCTTTTAAGTTTTCATCGGCAGTAAACAAAAAGACTTTGGATTGCATTTGTAAATTGGTGCCATTGATCGAATAGACCACACCAGACAAAAACGCAATCATTTGGTTGGCTTCACTGACCGCCAACTCTTCAAAGTTGACCACTAAAGGTGTGCCATCTATCACTTGGTCCGCAAGTGGAATCGCTTGGTTTGCTGAGGTGACTTTGACAAATTCAAGCAAGTCTCGCTGCAAGTTCACTTGTTTTTTCTTATTATAATCATGATGCGTTTGGGTGTCCGCGGGATACCCTAACATTTTTTTTAAGATGTTCATCCTTGATCCCCTTGATAGAGAATTCGTCCTAAGCGAACGTGTGTTGCTCCTTCTTCAATCGCAATGCGGTAATCATTACTCATGCCCATGCTTGCGCTTGGTAGATGGTGCGTTACCTGTAATTGCTTGAGTTGTTGAAACGACGTGCGAATCAATGTCTCATCGGTCGTGTGTTCGGCCATGGTCATGACACCAATCACTTGAATTTTGTCCATTGACGCGATGGTGTTTAAAAACGTTGGAACTTCATCTACCATCATACCAAACTTCTCATCGGTTGTCGTTTTCACTTGCACAAAACATGGAATCACTTTGGTCGCACGCTTTTGAATTTCTTCTGCAAGCGACAACCGGTCGAGTGAATGCAACACATCGATGTGGTCAATGACTTGTTTGACCTTGTTGGTTTGTAAGTGACCAATGAAATGCCACGTCATCATTGGAAATGCTAGCTTCTTTTGAACAAACACATCAGCGCGGTTTTCACCAAAATGAGTTACTCCGGCCTGAACAAACTTGGCGACTCCAGCAATGTCAGTATATTTTGTCACCGCAATCAGTTGTACGTGCGGATATGCTTGTTGAAATTCATTGATGAATGCTTGTTCTACCATGGCTGTATTATAGCAAATCTCGGTAAAATATAAGAAAAACCGTTTGCCAAGCAAACGGTTTATTTCATGATTTTTAAGATGTCTGACCCGTTGATCAATCCACGCAGGCGTCCATTGACATCCACAATTGGAATATCAATGTCGGATTCATCGACCATGGAAATGATCTCTTGGACGAAATTACGTCGGAAGAAGGACTTCTCAATCGGTCGAACAAGTCCCTTCAATGAACTCGCTTGATCAACTTCTTCGGCCAAGTAAAAGCCTTGTAGTTTATTTTGATCATCAACAACGTATACGAACTCAAGTTCGTTCTCGCTCATGTATGATTTCAAGTCAACCAATGAGATGTCTTCTTTGACTTTATATTTGACCTTGCGCATCACTTGAGCTGCGGTCAAGACTTTGGTCTTGTCGACATCACGAATGAAGTCAATCACATAGTCATTGGCAGGATTGTCAAAGAAACTCATCGGGTCACCAATTTGGACGACTTCTCCGTCTTTGAGTAAGGCAATGCGGTCCCCCAGCTTAAACGCTTCATTCATGTCATGGGTAATAAAGACAATTGTCTTGGAAATATAATCCTCCAAGCCCAATAGTTCATCTTGCATGTCACGACGAATCAGTGGGTCAAGCGCACTGTAGGGCTCATCCATCAGTAAAATATCCGGTTGGTTCGCAAGTGCTCGGGCCAAGCCCACACGTTGACGCATCCCACCAGACAATTCATGCGGAAAACTAGTTTCCCAGCCGTCCAAGCCCACCGTTTTGATGGACTCTTCAATCCGCACTTGCTGTTCGGTTTCATCCAATCCTTGAATTTCTAACCCAAGTCCAACATTATCTGTAATGTTTCTGTGACTTAGTAAGGCAAAGCTTTGAAAGACCATCGCTACTTTCTTTCGACGATAGTCACGTAGTTCTTCCTCGTTATAATCTAAGATGTTTTCGCCATCAACTACGACTTCCCCAAAGGTCGGGACATTAAGCCGGTTCAAACAACGAATTAACGTTGATTTCCCCGACCCCGATAATCCCACAATAACAAATAATTCCCCTTCTTCAATCGACAAATCAAGTTCACGAATTCCAACAGTTGCTCCGGTTTCATGACGAATCTCATCATTGGTCTTGCCTTTCTGCTTTTCAAGGCTTGCGCAGCTTTGAATTTTTGTTGTAGGTCCAAAACATTTAACATATTTTGATCCGATCTTAGCTTATTCGATCTTTGCTCTTTTTGGTGACTCATGACTCGGTCCTGTGTAGTAATCGGCTCAAGAAAAACGCGCATAACAGGTCCGCGCTTGAAAGCCACGCCCGACTTCGAGGCGACGAATCGAGACCAACACTTCAGACCCAATCCTCCTTCGGCCCCAATCATACTGGAATCACAACTATCGCCATCGCCATCATCGTTGTCTGTTGACACTGGTCATGATTGTCGGCAGTGCTTGCGGTAATTCAATTTTAAATAATAATTGTCGCAGTTAGAACCAAACGATTTGCCAGCTTCCAATGACTTCTTTGTCGACGTTGGTAATCCCTCAAATAGGTTAAACGAATCAGTGGCGGTACCGCCAAATTGTCGTCGCAAACACCGCTGGTACACGGCCCAAGCCAAACAGCATGACCGCAGGAATCAAATAGACAAAGCTTGGCATCGTTTGCATGCCATCTAGGAGTGGTTTTAAAATGCTTTGCGTGCGAGCGTTCTTCGCCATGGCAATCCCAAGTGGTAAGCCTATGACCAAGGACACAAGGACACTAATGATCACAATGACTAAGGTGTAGATCATACTATCCCATAACCCAAAGACCCCAATCAACGTCATCATGATGCCAAGCGTAATTCCTTGGCGAATGCCGTGAAATTTAATACCAAAATAGAGCACCGCAATCACATAGACAAACCAAGGGACAAATAACAATCCCGCTTGAATAACATTAAACAACACAACAATCACGGCAGTAATTGCATCAAAGAATCCGGATAAGTTTTGCAATAACCAAGCAACGGCTTGATCAATCGGTTCGGTAATACTAAATTGTAAAAAATCGGGAAAATCGAACATAGTTCCTCCTAAGAAAACGCAACCGAAGTTGCGTTTTGTTTGTTAGGCGTCTAAGGACGCTTTGACCAAGTCGGCAACATCAGTTGGTACCCATGCTGTCCATAGTGATTCATAGTTTTCTAAGAACCATACTGCAGCATCCGCTGCTTCTAAATTATTTTCTTGCATGTAACCTAGTGCTGCAGATGTAATATCACTGCTTGTTGTGTAGTTTCTTAAGAAGGATGCAATTTCTGGGTATCGGTCTTCAAACGTTTTGTCGACCGCAACAGTGACTCGAACGGTTGGGAATGCCCCAATCCCTTCAGCAAAGTCTGCTTCAGAATATTCGCTATCTTCTAATAAGAATAAGTCATACAATCCAAGTGCCCAGGTAGGCTCCCAGTTGTATCCAACCCATGGATCTTGTGTCGCATATGCACCTGCTAAGGTGGCATTCATTGTTGCACTTGAATCAATTTTTCGGAATTCGAAATATTCATCCAACCCATACGCTTCCATTTTCATATCTAGAAATGCAGTTGCAGCCCATCCATCGGGACCACCGTAGATGATACCTTTGTCGCCACCTTCAGGATTCGGGAACAAGTCCACATAATCTTTCAAGTCTTGAACGGTACGCAACCCTGGATTTTGGTCGGCCAAGTATTGAGGGATATACAATCCTTGTTTATTATCATCGAAATTCACAGACAACTCAACCAAGTCGCCATTGTCCAATTCTTCTTGATACGTTGGAATGTTATCACTCCAGACTTCCATCGACAAATCAATGTCTGATGTACGTAAGGATGCAACCATCACCGCGGTATCCGCAGGAACAGTTTCCACCATGACTCCATATCCTTCTTCAATTAATATTTTCACCACTTCATTGTGGAATTCAATCGATTCCCAGTCCGCTTGAGCGACAATGATTGTCTCTTCTGTTTCACACGCACTAACAAATCCGATTAAAAAAAACAAACTGACAACAGTTAGTAATTTTTTCATAGTAATCCTCCTCTTTCATAACTTACAATTTATATTATAGCATAAGATTGTCAGTTGAACGAATTGAGGCACAAAAAAACCCAATCAATAGACTTGATTGGGGCTATTTTAAGCCATTTAGAAATTCTGTCGTTCGGTGCATCACGATGTCATCGCCACTAAAATATAAGATATCGAATGGCTGAAACACATACTCACTACTTGGAGAACTTAAGGTAATGGTTCCCACGATGCCATATAATGTAGCACCAGTAAGCTGATAGAAATTGATGGCTTGATTGGTTTGACCAACTAACGGATGGGTCTCTGATAACTGGTAGTCAAACGTACGAATCGGGGTAGAGGAATGGTTAATGTCGTATTTTTTTTGTAAGCGTGTTAATTCCTTTTTGATCCGTTGTTGAATGGTTTTGGATTCATCAAGCAAGGCATGAAAGCTTTGAAAGCTATTCTTTAATGCCACTTCATCTTTAAATACTTCACTGTACGCAAGTGCTTTGGTTTTGCTTATCACCTCTGCACCAGATTGTTCTTTGATGACAATGACTCCGTGCTCTTGAAGAACGTTGAGTGCTTTGCGCATTGTTTCTGTCGAGACATTGAATTGTGTCGACGCCAAGGACCGACCTTTGATTTTTGCCCCTTCTGTGTATTGCCCGTTGGCAATTTGAATCGCGATTTCATAGGCAACTCGTTCATAAATGGGACGATCTTTTTTGTTTGCTTGCATTTGTACTCCTACAAAACAAAAAGCCTGACGGCCTTTTATTTAAATTTTTTCTTTAGCCAATCGGGAATATTTGCTTCTGCTTTTTTGTCTTCGACGTCACTACTAAAATCAACAACCACGTCATCGACTTCACCGACTTCTAAGCGTTCTGCATTTTCTTTAAAGCCCGTTGCGATGATCGTCACAATGACTTCATTGTCAAGTTCTGGATTGATTGCACTCCCGAAGATGACGTTGATGTCGGTTGCTGAATTGTTATGGATTTCCGCAATCGCTTCATTGATTTCATCGAGTGTGATTTCAAAATCACTCGTAAAGTTCACAACCGCATCGGTGGCACCATTGATGCTTTGTTCTAGCAATGGGGAATGAATTGCACGACGAACGGCTTCGACAGCCCGTGAATCACCTGTGGCAATCCCGATACCCATCAGCGCGGTTCCTTTGCGTTTCATGACCGTGCGAATATCGGCAAAGTCGACGTTAATTAGTCCCGGTACCGCAATCATTTCTGCGATTCCTTGGACTCCTTGACGCAACACTTTATCCGCTTCACGGTACGCTTCTAACATGTTGATGTTACGATCGAGTGCATACAGTAATCGGTCGTTGGGAATGACAATGAATGTATCGCAATGGGGTTTGAGTTTACGCAAGCCCTCTTCGGCGACAAGCATTCGCTTCTCCCCTTCAAAGGTAAATGGTTTAGTGACAATAGATACCGTTAAAATACCCATTTCTTGGGCAAGTTCAGCAATAATTGGTGCAGCACCTGTTCCAGTACCTCCACCCATTCCTGCGGTAATAAATAACATGTCGGTGTCTTGGAGTAATTCACGCAGTTCTTCTCGGGATTCTTCGGCTGCTGCTTCGCCCACTTCGGGGTCCGCACCTGCACCAAGACCTTTGGTTAATCGTTTTCCAAGTTGTAATCTTGTATCGGCTTTGGACAATCGTAAAACTTGCGCATCCGTATTGGTGGTAATAAATTCCACGCCTTGGACGCCATTTTCAATCATCCGGTTAACAGCGTTTCCACCGCCGCCACCGACACCAATGACTTTTAATACCGGACCTGAGCTAAACTGGTCATCATTCATGAACATGAGAATCCCCCTACATTTCCGACTTTACCCATTATTATATGTTTTATTTTCGATAAATACAATTTACTCATGCATAATTGCGTCGCAAATCCAAGAGGTTTGCGGTTGGCGCAAGTTGAGTAATACTCTGCAATACACTAAAATCATCCGGATAAACCAACGCTTGTTGTCCGTTTTTCATGGTCACCAACGCATCGGTTTCTTGAAATTCGATGCGCTCAATCAAATTTCTGATTGCATTAGGCATGCTATTCAGTGAATCGATCATCACTTCATCCAATGACCCAATCACTTGAATTGGTGTATCACACAACACATCGTTGTTGGACAAGCGAGGAAACTTGCTGACGGAATAGTAAATTGTAGCTTGCGAACAAGCGATTGGTGTTTGCGTTTGATAGCTCACTGTTACTTGATTGGGTAATGCTCGCTCGATGGTGTATGAGGCAATCCAGTCCAAGTCGTCCAGTGCAGACGCCAAACGTACATTCGGCTGCAGTAAATACAGCTTAGAATCCAGTTCTAACACGCTTGTTGTCTCATTGACAAAGTAATCTCCTTGAATCGATTCCTCAATAAACCGGCTAGGGCTAACGAACACAAGAGTGACCGAGAGCACGAGTGTTGTCACAAGAAACAACAATCCAAATTGCCATAATGACGATTTCATTGTCCGATGTACCTCACGCGAAAGGATTGATCGAATTCATCAAAGCGTTGATCGTCAATCGCTTGACGAATTCCTTGCATCAATGTCTTAAGAAAGTATAAGTTATGATAACTCACCAATCGTGGCCCAAGCTGTTCGTCTGCTTTAAATAGATGTCTTAAGTAGGCTTTGGAGTACGTTTGACACACCTTGCAATCACAATCAGCGTCCAGTGATGAGGAATCATTTTCGTACGATTGGTTTTTAATGATCA
>JAGYLA010000019.1 GCA_018401215.1 Bacilli bacterium
ACGGTCCGCCTTGAATCCCCGGAAACACCATCTTATCAATCGCCTTGGCAATCTCGGGGTCATTGGTTAAGACAATCCCACCGCGTGGTCCACGCAAGGTTTTGTGGGTTGTTGACGTGACCACATCTGCATAATCGCATGGATTTTGATGAACTCGACCTGCTACCAAACCAGAAATGTGTGCCATGTCGACCATCAATTTTGCACCAACTTCATCGGCAATGCTGCGAAAGATCGAGAAATCAATGCTTCTTGAATAAGCACTTGTCCCCGTCACAATCAATTTTGGTTGATGTTCAATCGCTAACGCACGAATGTGATCGTAGTCCATTAACTCCGTATCTTTGTTTAAGAAATATGGAATAAATTGATAATCCACTCCCGAAAAACTCATTCGGTGGCCATGGGTTAAATGACCCCCATGATCTAGTGACAACCCTAGTACTTTGTCCCCTGGTTGAAGCAATACGCGGTACGCTGCCATATTGGCCCCTGAACCAGAATGTGGTTGAACGTTGGCATAGGCAACACGAAACAATTCCTTTGCGGTATCAATGGCCAATTGTTCAATTTGATCCACATGCTCACAACCGCCATAGTATCGCTTTTGTGGATACCCTTCAGCATACTTGTTCGTTAAAATCGATCCTTGAAGTTGCATCACAGTCGCAGATGCATAGTTTTCTGACGCAATCAATTCAATGTTGCGTGTTTGACGTTGTGCTTCTAACGCCACAAACGAATGTAGCTCTTTTAATTGATCCATCATCTCACCTTTACGTGCTCTTATTATACCGAAACCCGTTTTAAAATGATTGTTCCTCGCTTATCACGATGTTAGTAATTTGTTTGATGTCGTAGACTTGTCGATTGATTTTAATGCTTCGATCAATCTCATTCAATGTCGTAATCACACCCACTACTTGATTAAAAAACCCATTGTCGTAATACGTGACGTCGACACAACATTTGGTTTGCATCGCGGTCGCTAATATTTCATCCAATTGTTCTTTTTGTTGCATCGACAAATGCGGTTTGGCAACGCGTTGACGATCAATCTTTAGTTGTGCCAATCGTTCGCCTTGATCAATCAATGCATTGAAGGCATTCCATTTCACCATTCCTCGGCTCATGCGCGGTGACCTCCAATCAAGCCATTGCGTTCACGCATGGTCGATTCTTTTTTAAAATTCACTGCTCGCAAGCAAGCGTTTTTCCCGTACCATGTTTGAATTTGATCCATCGCCGTCCATAATGCACGTTCTTTGGTTTGGCGTTGGACTTGTCCAAACAAATCGATTTGTTGGTGGTTTTTTGTTGTGACATGACCCACTGAAACACCCAAACGACGAATCGGACCTCCCGTGTAAAACTCATCAAACAGCGAAACCACCGTTTGATAAATAACGGTTGGTGAATCGGTGACTTCGATGGTGCGTTGTCGAGAAAATCCACCAGGCGCTTTCTTTGAATATCCCACTGAAACGTGAATCACACTACCCTCGACTCCTTTGGCACGCAGTCGTTTTGTGACGCGGTCGACAAGTTCTCGTAAGACTAGTTTGGCTTCTGCACCATTGTAATCGTGATATAACGTTTGGCCATGTCCAATCGATACATTGCGTGGTTGATACGAATACGGGTCACTCATAATAGAGGCATCTTGTCCATGAGCATGTGGTAATACAATTCGTCCCCAAAACCACCCAAATTCCTCGTTCAATGTTTCAATCGGCGTGCTGACGACATCATACATCGAAACAATGTTCATCGCGAACAAACGACGTTCCATTTGTCGTCCAATGCCCCATACTTTTGACAATGGGGTGATTGGCCACAACCTTGTTCTAAGTCATCATGCGTCCAACGTGCAATCCCAGAACTCATTCGTTTACTGTCCAAATCTAATGCCATTTTCGCCATGACCATGTTTGGCCCAATCCCAATGGTTGACGGAATCTTTGTTGCGTCAATGATGTGTTGTTGAATCGTATGGGCGAGTGTTTCGGGTGACATTTCAAATAAGACAAATTACGTCGTCACATCCAAAAACGCTTCGTCGATGGAATAGACATACAAGTCTTCTTCTGACACATAATTCAAATAGATATTGACCACTTGCGTTGATACTTCAGAATATCGTCCCATGCGTGGTAATGCATAGATGATTGGTTCATTCTTAGACAGTTCAAACAACCGACCACGAGAAGGAATTCCTTTCGCTTTTAAAAACAGGTGACAGCAAGTGTAATCGCCCCATACCACGACGTCGTCGGCAGCAACCAACGGTACGTCATACAAATCAAAGGAATGACGTCGGCTGTTCTACTGCTGCAAAAAAAACAAATGAAATCAATACATAAATCACTCGATCATGCATCCGCACACCCTCCCTTTGTATTCCTATTACTAAGAGTCTACCCCACAAAGGGGCCATCAAAATCTGCCCTATATTTGAACCCTTGCTAGCGAAAAATATCTTTTTATTGACACGAAAAAAGCGCCTTACGACGCCTTTGCTTTCCTTCCGAACTTCTGCTGCGTGATAGCTACTGCGGACAAATGGACCCGAGTACACTTCTTTGAATCCAAGTGATAATCCGTACTGACGATACTCTTCAAACTCATCAGGATGAACGTAACGAACCATTTCAATTTGTTTCTTGGTGGGACGAAGGTATTGACCAATCGTCACGATATCAACATCAACATTACGCAAGTCACGCAAGGTTTCAAACACTTCTTCTTTGGTTTCACCCATCCCCACAATCATCCCTGATTTGGTCGTCATTTCTGGGTCAAATCCTTTGATTTGTTGTAAGAACTTTAAACTACCATCATAGTCACCAATTTTACGCACCCGGTTAAAGATGCGTCGTGGTGCTTCAATATTATGATTGTATACGTCTGGTTTTGCATCAACGACTTTCTTTAATGCATGATAATCAAATTGAAAGTCTGGTGTCAGCACTTCAATTTGAGCGCCTTTGGCTTTGACTTTTTGAATCGTTGTCACAAATTGAAATGCTCCACCATCTGGCAAATCATCACGGTCCACACTGGTGACAACCACATAATTGAGTCCCATGACTTCAATCGCTTCAATGATCTGATCGGAATCATCCACGACGTTCGCTTCTGGTCGACCACTAGTAACATCACAATACAAACAATTTCTTGTACAAATATGTCCCAAAATCATAAACGTTGCTGTTTTGTTCGAAAAGCATTCGTTGCGATTGGGGCACTTCGCTTCCTCGCAAACAGTGACCAATCGCTTCTCACGAAGCAAGTTGGTCATTTTTTGGGATCGAGGATCAATTTTAATTTTTAACCATTCTGGTTTGCGTTCCATAATCACCAAATAAGATTCAAGATGTCTTCGGCTGTGGCTCCAACAATAATTGATGGAATATCAATCGCCTGAATGACGGATTCTACGTCTGCTTTTTGATATCGAACGCCAATGAATCGTTGTTCGATATCACTAAGGTCTAAGGTGTGAAAAAAATCACCCACGATTCTCATGTTGTTAATTGTACCATTCTTAACGTTCAAGTTGACTTCAACAATCCCAAACGGATATCGCATCTCTTTGGTGTGCGTAAACTCAGGACTTTTCCCATAATTCCATTCAAACGTTCCATAGTAGTCTTCGATGAGTTTCATCGTTGCTTGATGTTCGTCGTCAGAAATCGAATCGAATGTTCCACCAAACTTTTCAACAAAATATTGAATCAGTTTATCTGTGAATTGGTCCACATCAAGTTCGACATGATTCATAATATTATCGACACGCTGAGCAACACTGCTAATTGCCTTGGATGTAAACTTTTGTTTGTTTGGTGTCAGTGCAGGCGCCATATGTTGAATGTTGGTCGCAAACAATAACGACCCATGGTGAACAACATTATTGGCTGCATAATGTTCTGCAGACCCACTAATTTTTCGGCCATGCACCAAGATATCATTGCGTCCACTGCGTTCTGCTTCCACTTTGATGCTATGTAAGAACTCAACAATCATCGTATTAAAATAGGCAAAGTTTTCTGTGACGCTGCGCTCATTGGGAAACATGAAAGAATAATAAACATTACTCTCATCATGAAAGATGGTTCCGCCTCCCGACAATCGGCGGAA
Organism: Bacilli bacterium; assembly: GCA_018401215.1. Lineage (GTDB taxonomy): Bacteria > Bacillota_I > Bacilli_A > MAG-NZ > MAG-NZ > M30B81. Next base: position 4,141 of record JAGYLA010000019.1, read on the forward strand.
CACCTCAAAGCCTTGCGCTTCGACATACTCGGTATCAATTTCATCCAATGTGTTTTGATGACGGCCGATATATACCCCAGGACGATTTCGCCAAACCAAGAGGGTTGGTGTGTCTAAATGGTCGACCAAATGTTTTTCAAGGACTAAATTGTATGTACCATTGTCACTTGGACTTTTTATAATTCGTAACATGTGGTTTTCTTCCTTATAGAGTGTACTTATCTAGATTAATAATACCTCAATGGATGAATCTTTTCTCATATTCCGCTATAATTAACCCATCGAAGGCGGGTGAAAAACATGTCACAATTACAACGCACTCCACTGTATCAATCCCATGTGGATTTGGGCGCGAAAATTGTTGACTTTGCCGGCTTTGAAATGCCGATTCAATACACCTCCATCATTGAAGAGCACGATGCAGTACGAACAACTGTTGGGATGTTTGATGTATCTCATATGGGTGAACTCATCATCAAAGGTTCTGATGCGCTTGATTACTTGGAGCACGTTTGTACGAATGGACTCGCCTCATTAGAGGTTGGCCAAGTTCGCTACAGCTTCTTATGTTATGACCATGGTGGTGTTGTTGATGATATATTGGTTTATCGATTTGCAGAATCTACTTATTGCTTGGTCGTCAATGCATCCAACATTGAAAAGGACGAGGCATGGTTGCGATCACACTTACGTGGTGATGTTACGATAGAAAATGTGAGTGACAAAACTGCAGAAATTGCCTTACAAGGACCACTCGCAGAGTCAATCTTACAAACATTGACCGATACGGATTTATCTAGTTTAGGCTTCTTTCGATTTCTTTGGGCTCCGGTTGCTGAGATTCACTGTTTGATTTCACGAACCGGGTATACTGGAGAAGATGGATTTGAACTTTATGTTCCTAGTGAAAACGTCACCACACTTTGGAACTTATTACTGGCCAAAGGAGTAACTCCGATTGGACTTGGAGCCCGAGATACCTTACGATTTGAAGCAAGCTTGCCGTTATATGGCCAAGAAATTTCTGACTCCATTACTCCGTTAGAAGCAGGCTTTAAAAAGTTTGTTGATTTGGACAAATCATTTATTGGTCAAGCAGCACTACTCAAACCACGAGCGCGAAAGCTTATTGGATTAGACATCCTCGACCGCGGGATTGCCCGAGCAACCTATCCAGTGTTTCAAGATGAGTTAGAAATCGGATTTGTCACAACAGGGTATAAACTAGGAGAACGAACGATTGCGTTAGCTCTTGTTCCAACTACGGTGGAACGAGGAATGACGGTTCAGGTCGCAATGCGAGAAAAACGATTGAATGCACAAGTAGTTTCTACCAAATTCAAACAAAAAGCGTATAAAAAACAGGAGGCATAGCCATGTCAGACATTCGAAATGATTTGAAATACTCCAAGGAACACGAATGGATTCGTGTTGAAGGAAATGTGGGAACCATCGGGATCAGTGATTTTGCGCAACACGAGTTGGGTGAAATTGTGTATGTCGAACTTCCTGCTGTTGGCGACTCCTTCAAAGCAAACGCATTATTTGGAACCGTGGAATCTGTAAAAGCAGCATCGGATTTGTTTATTCCTGTCAGTGGAACTGTGATTGAATTGAATCACGGTGTCGAAGATGCACCCGATACCATCAACTCCACTCCCTATGATGCTTGGATGATCAAAGTTGAAATGGATGATGCATCAGAACTCGATCAATTGATGAGTGCTGACGAATACAAGGCGCATACCTCATGAACAAATACATTCCACATACTGCCCTTGATCTTGAAACAATGCTTGCAGCATGTGGTGTCACATCAGTCGATGAGTTGTTCTCTGATGTACCCAAAAGTGTATTGTTTCAACGAGATTATGATTTGCCTGCAGGGCAAAGTGAACTCGAGGTCATGGACCAAATTGAACGCTTAGCAAGTCAAAATCATTCCCAAATGATTCCTTTTGTTGGTGCGGGGTCCTATGATCACTACGTGCCAACAATCATCAAACCACTCACATCTCGCAGTGAATTTGCTACTTCCTATACACCGTATCAACCTGAAGTCTCGCAAGGAACACTGACATATATTTTTGAATTTCAAACCATGATGAGTCGATTGCTCGATTTACCTGTAGCAAACGCTTCGATGTATGACGCATTCACTGCCGCAGCAGAAGCTGCCATGATGATGAATGCGGTGACCAAACGAAACAAAATATATGTAGCAACAACCGCACACCCAAGTTACAAACGAGTCATCGAAACCTATGCTCGTTTTCGTGGATTCGAGGTTCTTCCGCTTCCCGAAGTCAATGGCCGTGTTGATGTAGCTGCTAGTGCTGCCCTAATGGATGATACCGTTTCCGGCGTCATCGTTCAAAGTCCAAATTTTTATGGATTGATTGAAGATGTTACGCCCTTAGCCAATAAACTTCATGAACACAAAGGATTAATGACCCTTGCGGTCAATCCTTTGGCGTTTGCAATCATCAAAACACCCGGCGAAATGAATGTTGATATTGTTGTCGGTGATGCGCAACCATTTGGTATTGGCTTACAGTACGGTGGACCTTACATTGGGTTTGTTGTCTCCACCGATGCGTTGGTTCGTAAACTACCAGGACGTATCGTTGGTGAAACCGTCGACGTCGATGGAAAACGTGCTTACGTGTTGACCTTACGAGCTCGCGAACAAGACATTCGCCGTGACAAAGCAACCTCTAACATTTGTTCCAACCAGTCATTAAATGTTCTAGCAGCAAGCATCTTCTTATCGACGATGGGGCCAGCTGGACTCAAAGAAATGGCCAATCAAAATTATCAAAAAGCTCATTATGCTCACGATGCAATCACAAAGTTACCTGGATTCTCTAAAGTATACGATGAGCAGTTCTTTAATGAATTTGTCGTTCAAACACCGTATGAATACGCGGTCGTAAAACGAGCGCTTGAACGAGAATCCATACTTCCAGGAGTTGATTTGGGGGATGGGAAAATTCTCTTTTGTGTCACTGAAAAACGCACAAAACCTCAAATCGATCAACTGGTCGATGTGTTAGGAGGGTTGCGCGGATGAGACATTATAATAAAGTCATCTTTGAACTATCCGAACCAGACCGTACCGGATACAGCTTGCCAGAATCGTTTGTGAATTCGTATTCTGTTGACGCATCGATCAAACGCAATACACCATTGGATTTACCAGAAGTGACAGAAAATGCGGTCGTTCGTCATTACGTCAACTTGTCGTCATTGAACGTCGCGATCGATAAAGTGTTTTACCCGTTAGGGTCTTGTACGATGAAGTACAACCCAAAAATCAATGATGAAATGGCCTCTTTGCCAGGGTTTGCTCGGTTGCATCCACTCGCGGGAGAAGCCCATTCTCAAGGATCGCTTGCCTTGATGTATCACTTGGAACGTGCCTTATCTGAAATTACCGGCATGGCACAAATGACGCTCAATCCGTTTGCCGGAGCGCATGGTGAGTTGATTGGCTTAATGATTATGAAAGCCTACCATGAACATCATGGTCAAACACAACGAACCAAAGTCATTGTTCCTACCAGTGCTCACGGAACCAACCCTGCCAGTGCACAAGTTGCTGGATATGATGTGATTGAAGTCGGCAGTAACGCCGATGGTACCGTTGATATTGATGCGCTTCGTGCTTTGATGGGAAATGACATCGCCGGCATCATGTTAACCAACCCGAACACCTTAGGTATTTTTGAAAAAGACATCGCAGTGATGGCCGACATGGTCCATGAAGCAGGCGGACTGCTTTATTACGATGGGGCGAACTTGAACGCGATGCTTGGTGTCTCACGTCCTGGTGATATGGGCTTTGACATCATTCACTTGAACTTGCATAAAACATTCTCCACCCCACACGGTGGCGGTGGTCCTGGAGCAGGTCCAGTTGGTGTTTGTAAAAAGCTCACGGAGTTCTTACCGGTTCCAGAAATTGTCAAAGACCAAGACACCTATCACATCAAGTACGATAACCCATTAACGATCGGTCAAATTGGTGGATTTTATGGTAACTTCGGGATCTTGGTTCGTGCGTACACCTACATCTTATCGATGGGTCGCGATGGATTACGTGATATTTCTAGAATGGCCGTCTTGAATGCCAATTATGTCAAACACCAACTAAAAGACGTCTATGATTTACCGATTGAACAACATTGTAAACACGAAGTCGTCTTCTCAGGCCTCAAACACAAAGGCGAAGCTGGAACGTTGGATGTCGCCAAAGCAATTTTAGACATGGGCTTCCATGCACCAACGATTTACTTCCCACTGGTTGTCAAAGATGCCATCATGATTGAACCAACCGAGAGTGAATCAAAACAAACATTGGATGAGTTCGTGATCGCAATGAAAGAAATTGCCCGACTTGCC
>JAGYLA010000002.1 GCA_018401215.1 Bacilli bacterium
ACCGGTTCGTTTGGGCTTTATGACACTGCAAGGTGTTCTACCAAAACGAAAAACTCAAATTGCAACAAGCATCGGTGAAACCATTGAAGCACAATTTGTGAACAAGGAAGAGTTGCTTCAAAGTCTACTTGATGAGCAAACCAAGCAATCCATCTTATCGAGTATTCAACGAATTCTTGTGGCAAAAATCAAAGAAGTGGTTCCGACAATGATGCTCGCGATGCTAGGCCAAGGTCTTGATGACTTAGTACGCAAACTAATCAATGACCATGGCGATGACTTGTTGAATGAATTGATTGAATCGTTAAACAAGAATGATTCCGTGATGCCCATTCGTACCATCGTCACGCAAAAGATCAACGAGCTGAACATCATTGAATTTGAATCATTGGTGATTGGAATCGTCAAACAAGAATTGCGTCACATTGAAACGGTAGGTCTTGTATTAGGTATCTTAATTGGTGTGGCGCAATATGGAATTACGCTGTTTTTAAATTAACGACTGTCGTTACCCATTCCAAGACATCTTCAAAGACTTCGTCCTTGTTGAGTTCTTGTAGCATGTTATGAAACGCTTCAGGATATAAATAGACGGTGACATCGTTACCGTTTTTTTCATACCTGGAAGCGGCTTGTTTTACATACGAACCATTCGTTCCCCCCACAGGATCTTTTTCTCCCGAGATGAACAAGACAGGAATGTGGGAATCAATTTGATACGTGGAACGTTTGCCAACGAGCAATATGCCTTTGGCAAGTTCATTTGCATAATCCACCGTAATCGTGAACTGACATTTGGGGTCTGATTTGTATCGTTTGCGTTGGTCTTTATCACGAGTAATGAACGTGTCTAATCCAAGTTTTTTTGCTCGTTTATCGAGTGTTCCATAAATCAATTTATGAAGTTTTGGACTGCGTGCAGCATACCCAATTGCTTTGGCTTCTTGGTGAATCATGATTTGACCAAGACGCATCATGATGGGTGATGTATGCCCCGTACCTGAAATGATTGCCCCATCAACTGGTGTTTGTTTCAACCAGTCTTGAAGAATCATTGCCCCCATTGAGTGGCCAATCACAAAGAGTGGGACCCCTTTGTATTTGTATGCATAATAATCTTTTAATATGGTCAAATCTTTTTTGTATAAGTCCCAGCCATTATTGTTGTCCGATAGCAATCCAATCTCTTTGTCGTAACTTACACCGTGACCACGCAAGTCTGGCAAGATTGCAATCACTGCTTGAGACTGTAAGAATTCGGCAAATTCTTCATAATGTGCTTTGTGGTCTACGCTGCCGTGAATGATGATCATCATTGCTTTGGGCTTCTTGACCGGATACTCAAACACTTCTACTTTTAGATCGTTACTAACGGTAATTTGACGAACTTCTTTCATGAGATCAATCCAAATTCCTTTCCGACTTGTTCAAAGATGGCAATCGCTTGATCGAGTTGTTCTTTGGTGTGTTCTGCACTGAGCATGCAACGAAGTCTTGCTTGGCCTTTCACTACGGTTGGAAAGACAATCCCACTCACAAAGACACCTTGTTCTAACAATCGTTTGGACACTTTCATGGTAACTGCTTCATCATAAATCATGACTGGTGTAATTGGTGTTTGTGAGGGAGCTAAATCAAATCCAAGTTCAAGTAACTTGCTTCTAAAGTATGATGTGTTATTCCATAAGTTTGTTTGCAACTCATCACTTTGACTCATCAATTGAATCGAAGCGCGAATTGCTGCAATATCTGCAGGTGGTAACGCTGTTGAAAATAATGCAGGACGAGCTGCATGAAGCAAGTATTCTTTGACTTCTTTGCTACTAGCGATATAGCCCCCGACAACACCGACCGCTTTCGATAAGGTTCCCATAATAAAATCAATTTGACCATGCAAGTGGAAGTGGTCAATCGTTCCTTTGCCGCGACTTCCAAGTACCCCTGCACCATGTGCATCATCAACATAGGTCATACAATCATATTGTTTCGCAAGTTGCACCAACTCCGGAAGAGGTGCGATGTTGCCATCCATACTAAACACGGCATCGGTGACAATTAATACTTGATTGTAGTTTTTGCGAACGTCTTTTAATATGGTTTCTAATGCAGCCATATCAACATGCGGATATACTTGTTTTTCGGCCTTAGAGAGTTTGATCGCATCGATAATGGATGCATGGTTTTTCGCATCAGAAAGAATCAAATCCCCTTGCGTAACCACCGCAGGAATACATGCAACATTGGCCATGAATCCAGATTGAAAGACCGTCACCGCCTCTTCTTCTTTAAAGACCGCTAGTTCTTCTTCCAACCGCTCCAATACATCCATGTTCCCTACAATCGTGCGAACGGCTCCCGCACCGACACCGTATGTTTCAACGGCTTGCATGGCTGCGGCTTTGACATCCGGATGATTGGCAAGGCCCAAGTAATTGTTGCTGGCTAAATTGATGACCGATTGGCCATTCAAGGAGATGACAGGACCAATCGGTCCTTCGTTGATTGGCAATCTACGATAAACCCCTTTGTCATGGAGTGATTTTAATTGGTCACGAATGAATTCGTTCATGGTTTCCCACTCGGGTATAAGACAATTTTTCCACACTGACCGGTGGCTAGTAAATCAAACGCTTGCTGATAGTCTTTCATGTCAAATTCGTGGGTAATGATTCCTTCAAAATGAATGACATCTGCTTGAATCAACCCGTTGACTTTGTACCACGTGTCATACATCATGCGACCAATGACTCCGTGCATTTGAATGCCTTTGAAAATAAAATCATCTGCCAAATTGATTTCAATGTTTTTTGCTGGGATGCCAAGCATACTCATCTTGCCACCCATTTTCATGTATTGAAAGGATTCTTCGATCGCGTATTTGTTGCCTGAGAATTCAAGCAACACATCAATGCCTTCGATGGTTTCTTCAAAGATTCGTTGAATCGCATTTTCTTTTTTTGGATTAATCACAACATGCGCACCCATTTTGTGCGCCAATTGAATCCGGTATTCATCAATTTCTAAGGCAATGACTCGGGCTGCCCCCAATGCTTTGGCTGCATTAATGGCCATCAATCCAATGGGACCACAACCAACCACTGCGACATGTTTACCTGTGATATCAAATTGAGAAATCGTATGAATTGCATTACCGAGTGGTTCCAAGACGGCCAAGTTACGAATATCAATGTTTGCTTGTCGGTTGACAATGCAATTACTTGCTGGCATTGCAATGAATTCGGCAAACGCACCATCGCGGTCCACCCCGATGATTTCGGTGTGTTCGCAGATGTGTGAGTTTCCGGTTCGGCATAACTCACATGCATTACAAACAATGTGGGTTTCTACCGAAACAACATCATCGACTTGTATCGTTTTGACTTTTGCGCCAACCGCAATCACTTGACCAACCATCTCATGACCAATGGTGAGTGGTGGACGAAGGCGGTGTTGACTCCATTCATCCCAATCATATATGTGCTTGTCGGTGCCACAAATGGACGCCGCAAGCACTTTTAATAATACTTCATCGTCCTCGTACGTAGGAATTGGTTTTTGGACGAGTTCGAGTCCTTGTTCAGGCTTTGTTTTGGACAAGGTCCACATCATAGTTTCCATAAAAAAATAGCCTTCTTTCAAGACTATTGTATCACTTTAGTATGCAAACGAATGCGTCCACAAATTGCTAAAACTCTTTTTTCGTGCGGTATCCAATCAACGTCAAACCACCAACAAGCAGAATGTAAATGACGGCGATGGTGAGTCCTGTCAAAAAGAAAAATGTGCGCGGCAACATCACAATTAACGGATCCGTCGCGGACAAGATCCACAAATCATTATCAAACAAGACCTCATGGAATAATCGAAACGCTGCACCAAAATCAATCAACATCGCAACCGTTAAAAATGCAGTCAATGTAACAGGAAATATCCATACTTTTTGTAAGGTTTGTTTGAGGTTCTTTTTATCATAAAGGGTAATCCCAGAGATTACTGCAATGACTGTAAACAACGCCGCAAGAATTCGGCCTTGTTCATACAACACGGCAACGTCTTCCATATGGAAGAGTCCTCGTTCGCTCATCACCACATCGGTTCCACCAGGTGTACTAGGAAACTCCAAGGTCTCGCGTTGACCATTTAAATAGGCACTAATTTCTTGGAGTGCATATTGATGATCCCATGTAACTAGTTGATGCGAATCATATTGCCCAATATGCAAGGAAAAATAAAATGAATTAGAAATAGCCTGGACACTTAACAACAACAATAACATTGATGTCGCAAAGATAAAGATTCCTTGTGTGATTTTAGTCTTCATACTGTACTCCTTCTACGGAACCGGTTCGTTCCGTACACACCAGTCACAATCATTGCGGCACCTATCCAATGAAACCAAAGAATCGATTCATTTAAGAATACCGCCCCCGCAATCACCGCAACAATGGTCGCGACATTCGCATACACACTTGAGACATGCGCTGGCAATTTCGATAAACTCGTATTGACCAAAAAGAACCCACCAACCGAAGCAACTACCCCTAAATAAAGTAATGGTAATACTGTTTGTCCTTGTAATAGAGTAACGTACCCAGCGATGTTTTGGTCAAGTAGTAGCTGAACAATGTAAATCGTGTTGAAGACAACCGCTCCAGTCAACATCATTACATAGGTAATATCGACCGGTTGAAACGCTTCTCTTGCTCGCCTTGAGAACATATTAAATAACGCAGCAGAGACAACCGCCATAAACACCAAACCAATGCCTAGAAAGGAAATCTCTTCACCGATATTCGATTTCATAAGGTTAATAAACAATACCCCCGACACACTCAAACCAATGAATCCTACTTGAAACAAGTTTGGTCGTTCACGACCAAAGAAAGGACTCAAGATCGCAACAACAATCGGGATCAATGCAATCATCATTCCTGCTTCTGAGGAACTGACATACTGAATCCCCGTTGTTTCAAACAAGAAATACAACACCGGTTGAAACACCGCAACGAGTAACACTGCTGATAATGGTTTGTGTTTGAATGATACCTTGATGAGTTTTGTTCTGCGTAATCCTTCCATTGTTACAATCGCTAAAGTGAAGCGGTAGGCAATAATACCTACTGGTGTAACATCTTCAAGTAAGACCTTTGTAAACATAAAAGTGAGCCCAAAAATGGACGCAAATAAGATTCCAGCAACGTGAGGATGGCGCGAAAAATAATTCATCAATTGTTGTCCTATGGTTCTTTCTTATTATAATCGTTCTTCGAATGAAGTATCCCAAAAAGAAATAAAACGCCTCGAGGGCGTTTCTTTGTCATGGCGGAGCAGGAGGGATTTGAACCCTCGCGCCGGTTTCCCGACCTACACCCTTAGCAGGGGCGCCTCTTCAGCCACTTGAGTACTGCTCCTTCACCAATGCTTATCTATTCTACTTGAAGCATTGAAACAAAGTCAAACCCTTACGCCCTTAGCTTATCGGCAAACTCTCGAATGCTTCGAAACCGGTGATTGATCGCCGATTTGGAAATGGATTTCCCACTCTTTGCTTCCATCAATTCTTTGATTTCTACAATACTCGCTTCGGGGTATCGTTTGCGGTATCGTGCCGCTTCATAGGCTGGATGCGGCAGTTGTTTGAGTCCCACCAACTTTTCAATCATTAAGATATCGGTCAATTGACGGCGTGCCGCTTCCAATACTTTACGCTGATTGGCAATGTCACAATTGTTCATGCGATTGACGGTATTTGAAATATCACGGTAAATTCGAATGTCTTCAAATTTCATGACTGAGCCATTGGCTTCAATCAATTTCAAGAAGTCAGAAATGCGTTCCGCTTCTTTCAAATAAATCATCCAGCCTTTGTTGCGTTCAATCATTCGCGCATTCATATCAAACGTATTGAGTAATGCTAACACATCGAGTGCATGCGTTTCATCTTTCAATAATAACTCCAGGTGATAATTCGAGCTTTTGGGATGATTCACACTGCCAGCAGCAATAAAAACACCACGCAAATAGGCACGTTGATCACACTCGGCTTGAATCAAGACGCTAGGAATTTGTTGAATCATTCGCAGCCCATCAACCAACACCAAATCCTTGACGATGTCATCGACTTGGTCTTGAACACGAATGATGTAGGTATTGCGTTTGTTGAACTGCGTGCCTTTTCGGGTAATCAGTTCAATCGTTGCATGGTACTGTTCACGAAGCAATCGAACCACACGTTTTGCGGTGGTTGGATTTTGCGTATGAAAGTCGACTGTCAAATGTTGTCTCGAGTAAAAAATCTCTGAATTGCTTCGCAGCAACGCAGAGAGTTCAGCGATTTGACAACAGTCATCGCCAAGCAACAACGTTAACTCTTTTTTGACGTCGGAGGCAAAACTCATTCGTCCATTTGCTCCACATATTTTTGTGCGTTTAAGCCCGCAATCGTTGCGTCTCCAATTGCTGTCGCAATTTGGCGCACATCTTTTTGAATCACATCACCACAAGCAAAGATACCAGGTACACTGGTTTCCATTTTTTTATTGGAGATGATAAAACCATCGTCACCAACAATCCCTAAGTCTTCAAAGACTGCGGTGTTTGGGTCCCAGCCAATAAACAAGAATGCTCCATCGAATGCGAGCTCTTCGTTTTCTCCGGTTTCGTTATTTTTAATGACCGCACCTTGCATTTTATTATCACCAAGCCAACGAACAATGCTTCGTTGTTTGATGATTTCAATGTTTGGTTTGCTTAGTGCACGCTCAATATAGACTTTACTTGCACGCAGTGTGTTACGCGCTAAGACCGTCACTTTGTTGACGATTCCAGACAAATAAATACTTTCTTCAATCGCTGCGTTTCCGCCACCAACGACGACAACTTCACGGCCTTTGTAGAAGTTCCCATCACAGATGGCACACCAACTAATCCCATTGGATAAGAATCGTTCTTCGTTTTCGGCACCTAAGGTTTTGGGATTCATTCCTGTGGAAATAATCACTGCTTTTGCTTCAAACGTTTGTTCTTCTGTGACCACTTGTTTGATCGGTCCATCGATAATCTTTTGAACATTACCGTACTCATACTCCACACCAAAACTCATCGTGTGATCAAACATTTTCAAACTCAGCTCTGCCCCATCGACCGTATCAAAACCAATATAGTTCTCGACTTCAGAGGTTGTTACAAGTTGTCCACCAGGAGCCCCTTTTTCTACTAACAATACTTTGGCGCCAGCACGGTTTGCATAAATGGCAGCATTCATCCCTGCGGCACCCGCTCCAATGACAATGATGTCATAAATCATTCCTTCACCCCCTCCACAATCGATTGATAACTGACTGGATAAATTTGCTTTCTACGTCGAACAACTAACAATACAATTCCTAAGACAATCATCAATACACTAATCAACTGAGCCACTCGAAAGTCACCCCAATACAAACTGTCTGTTCGTAGTCCTTCAATAAAGAACCGACCAACCGAATACCATATCAAGTAAAAACTCAGCACATCGCCAGTAAAATATCCTTTGAGTTTACGAAGGACAAAGAACATAATCAAGAATCCAGCAAGATTCCAAAGACTTTCATACAAGAACGTCGGATGATAATAATCAAGACCAAACGGACCCATCAGATACATATTGTTTGTTATAAAGTCTGGCAAGAATAACGTTTCCGATAAAAACGCTCGACGTGCATCCAAGGTCAATCCCGGAACAAGTCCTCCGTGAGCTTCTTGATTAAAGAAGTTTCCCCAGCGTCCAAACGCTTGAGCGAGTAAAAATCCTGGCACCAATACTTCCAAATATTGAAACAAATTTAGTTTTCGTTTTCTAGTAAAGAAGAATAAGAATACGGCAACAAAGATAATCGCACCGTGAATCGCTAGTCCGCCTTCCCAAATGTAGAGGGCACGAATCGGATCACTTGCATAACGCTCCCATTCGAAGATGACATAATACACTCTTGTTCCAATGACTCCAAGGATCAATCCCCAGAAAAATCCATCGGACAAATCATCTTCTTTCAATCCTAGTTTGCGAACTTGGGCATACCCCAAATACAACGCAACCAAGATTCCTGTGACGATGGCTAACGCATAAAACGATAACGACAGTGGCCCAATGTCTAACGAGTTTGGTAGTGGATTATAATTGTGCATCTTTGATCTCCTTTTTCTTGCGACGCTGATTCAATTTGAATCGATGAATTTGAAACATAATACTGAATGAAATAATTTTGCGGAAAAACAGATAAATCACGATAAACCCTAAGAATACTTCCGTTGAAGAAAACACTAAGAAATCCGACAACATCAAATACACCAATGTTAACGAAACGATCGCAGGCAAAATCATCACTGTCCCAAACGTCGTCATAACAAACTTAGGATATCGCTGTAGCATCGTGTCTCGAAACATCGAATCCACAACAGCAACAAAGAAACCAAACACAATAAAATCAGTAAATGATTGATACCGAACCGCTTGTAAATTTCCAAGGATAGCGATACTCAATAAGATATTGACCGAAGCCACGATAAAAAAGTCCAAATAAGGATTCTTACTGTACTTGCTACTTAAATCAATGACTAATTTTATCTGTCGTTTCATATCAAAACCCGTTGTAAATACTGCCCTGTATACGAGTGTTTTAACTTGGCCACAGCTTCTGGTGTGCCTTCCGCAATGATTTCACCACCGCGGTCGCCACCTTCTGGACCCAAGTCAATTACCCAATCGGCCACCTTTATCATATCTAAATTATGCTCAATCACAATGACGGTTGCACCTTTATCCACAATCGTTTGTAAAACTTGAATCAATCGTTTTACATCATCGGTATGCAAACCGGTGGTTGGTTCATCCAAAATATACACCGTTTGCGGCGTGATTCGTTTGTGTAATTCGCTTGCTAGTTTCACACGCTGTGCTTCTCCACCAGATAACGTCGTCGCCGATTGGCCCAGTCTAACATACCCAAGGCCCACCTCTTCAATCGTTTGCAAGCGTTGAGAAATCTTAGGAATGTTTTCAAAGAACACGACTGCTTCTGACACCGTCATCGATAATACATCCGCAATGTTCTTGCCTTTGTATTTGACCTCCAATGTTTCTGAGTTGTATCGCTTGCCGTGGCACACTTCACACGGGACATACACGTCGGGTAAGAAGTTCATTTCAATTTTAATCAATCCATCACCAGCGCACGACTCGCAGCGACCCCCTTTGACGTTAAAGCTAAATCGTCCTTTTTGGTAGCCTCTTAGTTTTGCTTCGGTGGTCACCGCAAACAAATCACGAATGTCATCAAAGACTTTCGTATAGGTTGCCGGATTACTTCGTGGTGTACGACCGATCGGCGATTGGTCAACTTCCACAATTTTATCGAAGACTTCATACCCTTTAAGTTCTTTATGTTTTCCAGGTAGTTCTTTGCGTTGATACAATTTTCTTGCGAGGGATTTATAAAGCACTTCATTGATCAAACTAGATTTCCCCGAGCCAGATACGCCGGTCACGACTGTATACACTCCGGTAGGAATTTTCACCGTTATGTCCTTTAAGTTGTTTTCTACCGCTCCAATTACCGTCATATATCCTTTGGCTTTACGGCGTTTTTTAGGCACATCAATCTTTAACGTGCCAGCCAAATACTGACCGGTAATACTCACTGGATTGTCAATGAAGGATTGTGGTGTGCCTTGAGCCGTGACTTCACCACCAAACAATCCAGCAGCCGGACCGATGTCAATCAAGTGATCGGCTTCCATCATTGTCTCCTCATCGTGTTCCACCACAATCAAGGTATTGCCCAAATCACGCATTGATTTTAATGTCTTGATCAATCGTGCATTATCGCGTTGATGCAATCCAATGCTTGGCTCATCCAAGACATAAAGGACCCCAGACAAGCGCGAGCCAATTTGGGTTGCGAGTCGAATGCGCTGCGCTTCTCCTCCAGACAACGTTCCTGCTCGGCGGTCAAGGGTTAAATAATCAAGCCCCACATCGATCAAAAAACTCAATCGTTCTTTGACTTCTTTTAAAACCAACCGTGCAATGTTCATGTCTTTTTCTGACAACGTTAGTTGTTCGACATAATCCAATGCTTGGCGAATTGGTAATGTCGTTAGCTCATGAATGTTAATCTCACCAATGCGAACACTCAGTGGTTTTTCATTCAAGCGTTTTCCACCACAACTGGGGCAAGGAGATTCCATACTAAACTCTTCCAACCAGCGACGAGTCCAGTTCGATGTCGTTTCTTCTTTGCGTCGTTCGACTGAATTGATCAATCCTTCAAACGGAGCAACCTTTGAATGTTTGTATCCACTGCGGGAGGCAAAATGAAACTCAATGGGTTCCTTGCTTCCATACAGTAAGGTATTCAGTTCGGTCTCGGTGAATTTCTTGAGTGGTCGTTTGATGTCAATTTTGAAATGCTTCATCGCAATTTCAACTTGTTGGGCAAAAATAGACTTGGGGTCCACTGTATTGCCTGCAGGTTTGAACGCCCCCTCTAAAATCGTCTTATCAAAATCAATCGCCAGATCCAGCGAGATTTGCGACTGTGTTCCGATGCCTTTGCATTCGGTACAGGCGCCATATGGCGCATTGAAAGAAAACAAACGGGGTTCTAACCCAGAAATCGTAAAGTCACAGTGAGGGCAAGCAAAGTGTTCACTAAACGTGAATGTAGCATCACCAACCATAACCCGCGCTAAGCCTTGGGCTTTTTGCAGGGCAATCTCCAATGAATCAAAAATTCGAGATCGATTTTCTTTGGATAATTTCAATCGGTCAATCAAGACTTCAATTGTGTGTTTTTTGTTTTTGTCTAACGTGATGGTTGAAGAAAACTCAACGTCTTCTCCATTCACACGACCGCGGACAAATCCTTCTTTGACCACTTGTTCAAACAAGCGAGCGTGAGTTCCTTTTTGTCCTGTGACCACAGGAGAATAAATGAACACCCTTACGTTGTCTGGTTGAGAATAGATCGTTTCCATCATTTGTTCGATCGATTGTGCACTAATAGGAATGTTGTGTGTTGGGCAGTATGCAATACCAATGCGCGCAAACATCAACCGCAAATAGTCATAAATTTCAGTGACGGTTCCAACGGTTGATCTTGGATTATTCGATGTTGTTTTTTGGTCAATTGACACCGCTGGAGACAGCCCTTCGATTGAATCCACGTCCGGTTTGTCGATGTTACCTAAAAACTGACGGGCATACGCACTTAAACTTTCGACATATCGACGCTGACCTTCGGCATAAATCGTGTCAAACGCTAACGACGTTTTTCCACTACCAGATAAGCCAGTCATCACGACCAGCTGATTTCTTGGCACGTCAATGTCAATATTTTTTAAGTTATTTTCTCTTGCGCCCTTGATAACAATGTATTCGTTTTTCATGCATCTTCGCTTTCAACCAAGTTGTAGAGTTCGATTTCATTTAAGACTTTGACGCCAAGTGCATTTGCTTTGTCTAACTTGCTGCCTGCAGAGTCGCCAGCGACAAGGTAGGCGGTGTTTTTTGAAATGCTTGATGTCACACTTCCCCCATGAGACTCAATCCATGCTTGAATGTCACCACGCGGTTTGGACAATGTCCCAGTAATCACAAAACTCAAGCCAGCTAGTTCTTGACTGGTTGTTGTTTGGACCACACCCATGTTCAATCCAAGTAATGATAATTCAGTAATCATGCGAGCATTTTCGGGATGACGAAAGAATGACAATACACTTTGGGCAATTACATCCCCAACTTCATCAATCGCAATCAAATCATCATACGTTGCGGCAAGAACTCGGTCCATCACACCAAATGTGTGCGCGAGGACTTTCGCTACTTTTTTACCAACATGGCGAATGCCAAGTCCAAATAACAGTTTATCAAGTCCAGCACTCTTACTTGCTTCAATTGCTTGCAATAAGTTGTTGATGGATTTGGTGCCCAGACGTTCCAATGTCAATACTTCATCGGCTCGTTGATGGAGCGAGAATATACTTGGAATGTCACTAAGCACTCCGGCGGCAAACAACTGTTCAATGAGTTTATCACCAAGACCATCGATATTCATCGCATCGCGAGATGCAAAATGAATCAATCCTTCGACGACTCGAGCACTACAAGACACATTCTCACAGCGCGTATCCACTTCACCAACAGGGCGAACTAACGTCGAACCGCAAGCTGGACACGTTTGAATCATCGTAAACGGGGTCGTGTTTTTAGGTCGGTGTTCAAGGACCACTCGCAACACTTCAGGAATAATATCTCCCGCTTTACGAATCACGACCGTGTCTTGAACTCGGATGTCTTTTTCAGCGATAAAATCTTCATTATGTAACGTAGCTCGGCGCACCATGGTTCCAGCTACCCGCACCGCTGCCAAATTTGCTACCGGTGTAATGTTTCCTGTTCGACCCACTTGAAAACTGATCGATTCAACGGTCGTTTGAACTTCTTCAGCGGGAAACTTGAAGGCAATCGCCCAGCGCGGTGATTTTACAGTAGCTCCCAGTTCATCATAATATTGAAACTCATTGACCTTAATGACCATCCCGTCAGTATCATAATCCAACTGATGGCGTTCACTCTGCCAATGATGAATCGCATTCATGACCGAAGAAATATCAGGGTGCAAGTTGTATTCAGGATTCACCTTAAATCCTAGTTTAGCCATATACTCTAACGCTTCAATGTGCGTATTGCACTCATATCGAGTAGGATCCACCAACTGATACAAGTACGCATCCAAATTACGAGATGCCGCTATTTTTGAATCAAGTTGTCGAACCGATCCTGCTGCTGCATTTCGTGGATTGGCAAACAACGCTTCTCCACTGGCAACACGTTGCTCGTTCAAGCGAGCCAAGCTCGCTTTGCTAATAAAAATCTCTCCACGAACGGTAAGACTCACTGCTTCTTGAAGTTTTACAGGTATGGATTGAATGGTTCGAACGTTTGCTGTAATGTCTTCACCAATGGTTCCATCACCTCGTGTGGCTGCACGAACAAGCTTGCCATCGACATAGTCAATCGTCACTGCAAGACCATCAATTTTTAACTCGGTAACAAAATCAGTGTAGCGAACGAGTTGTTTAAAAATTCGTTCGCTAAACTCTTGGAGTTCTTGTTCGTTAAAGGCATTCGATAAACTCATCATCGGAACCGCATGACTGACCTTCTCAAACCCTTCTAATATCGCTCCTCCGACACGGTTGCTTGGAGAGTGGGCAACTTTCCACTCTGGGTGCTTTGCCTCAATCTCCAGCAATTGTCGCATCAATGCATCCCACTGTGCATCGGAAATTTGAGGTTCATCTTTGACGTAGTAAAGGTGGCTGTAATGGTTGATTTCATCGACAAGTTTTAAATAGTCTACTTCGCTCATACATCCTCCATCTTACTGAGTGCTGGATGACCAGCAATGAGTTTTTTGATCCCGTGTTCTACTTGGAAGGCAACCGTCACAAATTGACCATCCACCCCGACAACTCGGCCATCC
Organism: Bacilli bacterium; assembly: GCA_018401215.1. Lineage (GTDB taxonomy): Bacteria > Bacillota_I > Bacilli_A > MAG-NZ > MAG-NZ > M30B81. Next base: position 13,527 of record JAGYLA010000002.1, read on the forward strand.
CCAAAGACATTATGTTTTACTTTTGAACCAAGGGGATATGTTGCATTCGAGTTGATCTTACTCATTGGCCGCTCGATATGCGTGCTTGCTTGAATGTAATTGGTTTTTCCGCGGCGGTCAAACAATGTTTCATCCATTTCTTCAATGAACCTAGATGCCGGATTCATCTGACTTTGACCATACTGTGTTCGAACCGATGAATTGGTAAGATACAATTTGTCTTTGGCCCGGGTAAGTGCAACATACATCAGCCGACGTTCTTCTTCAACCTCTTCGTCGGTTTCACTGCGGTAACTTGGGAAAATACCTTCCTCGACCGCCACCAAAAAGACCACACTGAATTCTAAGCCTTTGGCATTGTGCATCGTCATCAATTTCACAACATCATCACTGGGTTGTTCTTGGTCGGTATACAATGCCAAATCCTCTAAAATCAATGCAAGGACTTCGCGGTTCGTCAATCCTTCATACGCATATTCACTCAAAGAGGTCTTGAGTTCTAAAATGTTATCGTAGCGGAATTCTCCATCATCACCACTGAGTTGTAACATCGTCAAATAACCGGTTTGTTCTAACACCATATCTAACAATGTCACCAAATCAACCTCTTCCAGACTGTCTTGGAGTTGTTGAATAATTGTATAGAAGTCACTTAAACTTCTTGCGGTTTTTCCCGTAAACCACTCGCTTGCTTGTTCACACACTTCAAGCAAGCTCATACTTTGAGACGAAGCAACGACTTGCATCTTGTCTAACGTGGAGGGTCCAATCCCGCGTTTAGGTTCATTGATAACTCGCAGTAAACTCCAGTCATCTTGCGGATGAATCAATAACTTTAAATACGCAAACATGTCTTTGATTTCCTTGCGACGAAAGAACCCAACACCACCATACACAACATACGGAATGTTCATGTGGCGAAGCGATTCTTCCAAGCGACGCGACAAGGCATTGGCTCGGTACAATACTGCAATGTCATCTCGTTTTGTCCCTTGCATCAGTAAGCGTTCAATCTCACTCGCAACAAACAAGGTTTCATCGCCATCAGTGACGGCACGAAAATAGACAATTTGATCGCCTTCACCGCGGGCTGTCCACAAGCGTTTGGGATGTTTCGTGTCGTTGTTTTTGATCACTTCGTTCGCTGCATTCAAAATCGTCTGCGTGGAACGATAGTTTTGTTCTAAAGTAATGACTTTTGTTTGGGGATACGTGATTTCAAACTCACGTAAATGTTGAAAGTTTGCGCCACGAAACTTATAAATGGATTGGTCTTCATCGCCAACCAAAAAGATGTTTTTATGGGCACCCCCAAGTAACATTACCAATTTGTTTTGCACATCATTGGTGTCTTGGTACTCATCAACCAAAATGTACTGAAATTGTTCTTGGTACTGTCGAAGTACCATTGAGTGCGTTTGAAGTAGTTCTAACGTTTTACTAAGTAAGTCATCAAAATCCAACAAATGATTGACCCTGGTATACGTCTCATATTGCGAGTAAATGGTTTCTAGTGCCTCTTGGGCGGTAAATGGTAACTCGTATTCGGTCCCTTGCTTCATCTTCATCACCATCGAGACAATCGCTTTGGTGGAAATGCTGACATCCAAGGAATACTCTTTGATGATTTTACGAACAATCGATTGTTGATCGGTATCATCAATGATATTGAATGTGGGGTCAATGCCAAGTAACGAACTATGACGACGTAGAATTTTTACACACATCGAATGAAACGTTGAAATCCATGCTTTGGATGGACCAATTAACGTTTCTACTCGTTCTTTCATTTCTTGAGCGGCTTTGTTGGTAAACGTAATCGCTAATATATTGTGCGACGGAATCCCCAAAGAAACCAAGTACGCAACTCGGTGCGTTAAGACATTGGTCTTGCCACTTCCGGCACCTGCAACCACGACAACAGGACCATCGATGGTCGTTGTCGCAAGGCGCTGAACTTCGTTTAATTTTGACAGGTCCATCGATTAACTCCTATCCTTCATTATAGACCTTTGACTAGGAAAAAAAAAGCCAACGAGCTCTTCGTTGGCGAGTATTAAAATGATGATTTTAAGGAAACAATTCGGTTAAAGACAAATCGTTCTTCGGCGCGGTCTGTGTCAGGATCAATCACAAAGAATCCATTACGAATAAACTGAAAATGCGTGTCATCCTTTAAGTCAATCATCGAATCTTCAACGTACCCAAATTTTGTCACCAAGGATGCGTCATTGAAGCGTTCTTCAGCCGGCTCTTCGCCCTCATGAAGTAAGACATCATAAAGTCTAAACTCTGCGGCAAGGGAATCATTATTGACCCAGTGAATGGTTCCATTGGGCTTGCGGGCATCAAAATCACTGCCTGACTTGGTTGCTTCGTCATACGTACAAAGTAACTCAATCACTTGACCATTACTATCTTTGACTACGTCATGACAATGAATAAAGTATGCATGTCGCAAACGAACTTCCAACCCAAGAGACAATCGTTTCCACTTCTTATTGGGTTTTTCTTCCAAAAAATCACTTTGTTCAATGTATAGTTGGCGACTGAACTTCAACGCGCGGTGACCAAGTGCTTCATTGTCGGCATTATATTCACCTTGAACCAGTTCATATTCCCCTTGAGGATAGTTGGTGATCGTCACCAAAAGGGGTTCAATGACGGCCATCGGACGACGCGCTTTGTCTTTCAGGTCTTGTCGCAAGTATTCTTCAAGCATCGCGTAATCGGTGGTTCCACCTTGTTTACTTAACCCAATTGCTAAGGCAAAATTCCAAATGGAATCCTTTGTGAACCCACGACGACGAAGTCCAGCAACCGTCGGCAAGCGAGGGTCATCCCAACCATTGACCAATTGTTCTTCCACCAAACGTTTCAAATGCCGTTTGCTCATTACGGTATTGGTTAAGTTAAAGCGAGCAAACTCAATTTGACGTGGTGTATGAATGACATCGGTGTTGGCGACAACCCAGTCATAGAGTGGACGATGGTTTTCAAACTCAATCGAACATAGTGAATGGGTGACGCCTTCAATCGCATCTTCAAGTGGATGGGCATAATCATACATCGGATAAATGCACCATTCATTGCCTGTTCGGTAATGTGTCATAAACATGACACGATACAAAATCGGATCACGCATGTTCATGTTTGAACTCGTTAAATCTATTTTTGCGCGAAGGACGCGTTCGCCTTCTTTGAAGGCACCGTTTCGCATTTGTTGAAACAACGTTAGGTTTTCTTCGACGGTTCGATCACGGTACTTGGATGGTGTTCCAGGTGTGGTTAACGACCCGCGCATGGTGCGAATTTCTTCTTCAGTGGAATCATCCACATATGCGAGTCCTTTTTTGATCAACCCAACCGCTAAGTTGTACATCATCTCAAAATAATCGGATGCATAATGTAATTCTTCCCAGTCAAGCCCAAGCCATGTAATGTCACGTTTGATGCTTTCTGCATACTCTTCGGATTCCCCTGCGGGGTTGGTATCATCAAAACGCAAAAATGTCTTGCCGCCTACTTCGTGCGCCAAGTGATATTGATACAAAAAAGAAAACGCATGACCAATGTGCATATAGCCATTGGGTTCAGGCGGATATCGAGTAATGATTTCATCATGTTTTCCAGAGACCAAATCTTGGTTAATGATGGTTTTGATAAAGTTCGAATTTTCGCTCATTAAAGGAACTCCTGTTGGTCCATTGTAGCAAATTCAACAAGACTAAAAAAGCCGAACCCAACGGGTTCGGCAATGTTTTACGATGCAAGCTCAATGTTTATTAAGAACTGTCCATCAACAACACCAATGCGGGTCACATTAAGTTGCGAAGTGACCTCACTGACTGCTTGATTGAAGGTGTCCACCGACACTCTGATGTTTCGACTATTTGGTTGAACTTCAAACAACCCATTCAACGTCAATTGTGCAAGAAACGGTTCAATTTGATCCCCTTGAATCAACACATATTCTTCTGGAGTTTTGGAATCATCTTTCCCAAGCGTAATTGATTCTACTTGCAAGACCAAGTCATTGAATCCATCCAACGACGTCATAATAATCTCTAACGGAATGGTATTTTCCATAAAGACCATTGGCACAATCAGTGACATGGTCGCCCCTTCCATTTCCACCCAAAGTGGTTCAAGAGAAAACAAGTTCGATACTGCAGGTGACCCAAACAACTCGTCCAAGTTCAGGTCTTGAAGTTGTTGCGTCAATACAACATTTAAATCTTCTTCATTCAGGAAATATTCATTCGTCGTTAAACTAACGCCTTCAATGAAATCAAATTCAATCCCACTTAAAATTTCCACGAACAATTCCGTAAAGATGAGGTTTGCTTCCCCACGATATTGTTTCAATGGAATGTCACCAGTCAGTTTATCCACATCAACAAACAATTTGAGTTTTGGTGTTTCACCATCCACCTCAAATCGAACCAACTCTTCTTTGACAATCAAGGAAGCAAAGAACGCTTCTTGTTCCGTCAAGGATTCTTCGATCAGGAGGTTTTTATCAATAACCAGCGACAATGCTTGAACATCCAACTCAACTCCATTACCACCAAACGTTGTTTGACTTACGTCTGATTCATCCAATATTGCATTAATAATCGGGCGAACTGCAAAGGCAGGAAGTGGAATGTTTCCTACTTGCAAGCGAGAATAATTGATTTCAAATACATCTGGATTGTCAATCACTTCAAAGTCAAATCGGACTCTTGTTTGAAAAGGAATCCCCACCGTGCGCAATCCAACATTGACCGAGATCACATTATCCAGCAAACGTACCCAAATGCCAGTGACACCGACTGTACCGATTGCTTGATCACTGTTTGAGACCAAAAATTCACACGCTTCAGTCTCGCATGAAGACCCAGGGGCATAGTCAGGATTGATGGTTTCTACATAGTAGCTATATAAAAACTGATTGATGAATTGTTCGTCAAGTTCCACCATCAATTGGCCTGCTTGCAGTGTTGAGACGGTATCTTCGATTTGAGTTGCTAGTAACGTACTCGTTGGCATATATTCGTAGGCATCAATCGGGATGGCAGGAGAAAAATCAAACAGCATTACAATACCAAGTGCCGGTAACGCTAAGATGGATAAGATTATGGCAAACAATGCTTTTATCATCAGAAGTCTCCTTGGTTGAAAATGTCACTATGGACACTTCCATCTAGCTCAATTGTATCAAACGGCTCATGATTTCTTATCATGGCAAATGCAGCTGCACCAATCATCGCAGCGTTGTCGGTACAATATTCTAATTTCGGAACAACAACATCAAACTCCCCTTGATATGCTTCGATCGCATTACGTAATCCAAGGTTTGCACTCACACCACCAACAACAGCAACTTGTTTTACTTGGAAGGTGCGCGCAGCTAGAATGGTTTTTTTGACCAGGGTATCAACAACCGTTTCTTGAAAAGAAGCACACACATCTGCAACTCGAATTGCTTCCCCGCGCTGCGTTTCATTGTGAATCAAGTTGATGACTGCAGACTTTAATCCGGAAAATGAAAAATCAAATCCCGCCTCGTCTTTCATCGGTGTTGGGAGTGAATAACTTGCAACACCTTTTACCGCAAGTTGATCGATCAGTGGGCCACCAGGATATCCCAATCCAAGCGTACGAGCGACCTTATCATACGCTTCACCCACCGCATCGTCTTTGGTTGCCCCAAGTAGTTCATACACCCCATCCTCAGGCATGTAAATCAATTCGGTGTGACCCCCTGATACTAGTAACGCAACCAGAGGATACTGCATCGTATGCGAAAGAGAAATCGCATGAATGTGGCCTTTCAAATGATTGACACCAAGCAAAGGAATGTTATGTACATAACCAAATGCTTTGGCCGCATTGATGCCAACCAGTAACGCCCCAATCAAACCTGGTCCTTTGGTCACTGCGACCACATCAATGTCAGTCGGTTTCAAATGGGCTTGATGAAGTGCTTCTTGAATGACTCGTTGAATGCTCGTCACATGATGTCTAGAAGCGACTTCAGGAACCACACCACCAAATGCCGCATGAATATCCATTTGAGAGACAATGACGTTACTCAACACTTGATGTTGACTCGAAACAACACTTGCTGCAGTCTCATCGCAGCTTGTTTCAATCGCTAGAATGTTCATTGGCTTCTCCGTTCATGCACCATAAATACTGCATCGCTTCCATCAGGATAATAGTTAGGAATGTGTTTGATTCCATCAAACCCCAGTGATTCATACAGTTGTTTTGCGACAGCATTGGTCTTACTCACTTCCAAACTAATGAATTGGATCGAGCGTGTGTCACACTCTTGAATCAATTGTGTAAGAAGGGCTGTAGCAAGGCCTTGACGACGAGCAATCGGCAAAACAAATAAGTTTTCAATTTGAACATGTTCTCCGTTTTGCGAACAAAGTACGGCTCCGGTTCGCTCAACACCGTCTGATACATACCCAAACAAGCTTCCTAAACGAAACAATGTTTGATAATGTTCTTCCCCCAGTGATGTTCCAAAGATGATGTTCTCCTGCAAGACAATCCAAGGCAAATCATCCACCAACAACGGGCGAATCATGAAGTTTCCCATTCTCTGGCGTAATTGGGTCCAAAGGCAATGACGTCCTCGACAAAATGCACTGGTAATTTTGCCACATCAACCCTGACATCAAACGGTTCGATGGCTCGTGCCATCCCACATTTTTGATTCCACTCTTCAAGTGGATAATAGTGTGGTGGATGAACCACATCCACCGTGTCTTGGACATCATACACCGCACCAAGTACGGTATGTTTCTTCATCGGAATGCTAACTGCAATCATGCCTTGAAAGGCAGTAGCGTATAACGCAAGTGAATCAAACGAAAACAATGGAATACTACATTCGGTGGCGAACGTTTTCGCTATTGTGACAGCTATGCGTACCCCTGTGTAAGACCCTGGTCCTTGGCCCACATAAATGGCTTCTAAGTCACATGGTGTGATTTGATGGTTGCGAAGTAAGCGATCGATTTGTGGTAACAAATATTTGGAGTGATCGTTATCACCTTGTTCGACAATCGACTCGATCAATGTGTTGTTGGTAAACAAACTAACAAAACGAAATTGGCTCGAAGAATCAATCAGTAACTTCATAATCCCTCCACCATCGCTGCATACGTATGGTCATACGTCAACGTTATTGTGCACGTATCCCCGACCCGGTGCATCACAATCGACAATCCGTGTTCAATGCTTTGAGCGATGTGCTCACTCCACTCAATGACCGCAACCCCTGGTTGATAGATTGCGTCTTCAATGTCTCCATCAAACCCAATTCCGTTCAATCGATAAGCATCAATATGGGTCAAGCGAAGTCGACCGTCATATTGTTTCATGATGGTAAATGTTGGAGACGTCACGGTATTCTTAATCCCAAGCCCCAAAGCAATGCCTTTGGTGATTGTTGTTTTTCCTACCCCTAAGTCCCCGTTTAACGTAATAATAGCGCCATCAAACGCCTGTTCTCCCAGGTGTTTTCCGACCGCAATCGTTTGTGCTTCGCTCGTTGTGATTAGTTGTTTATTCATCAGTGTCATTATACCAAGTAAAAAACAAACATCCGAAGATGTTTGTTTACTCAAAGAACGATTGATAATAGCTTAATAAGGTTGCTTCTTGTTCACTGGTTAGTGGCGGGATGACACCATCAACCATCCGGTGACCGGGAACGGTTCCTACATGTGCCAGCGTGATTTGACCTTGCGTCACTTGAAGGACAATCGGCATATACAGTTCATCATACAACCGAGCATCGTAATTGGCTAAAAAGGACGTTGCTTGAATTTGACGAATCAAAGCTTGGACTGAAGCAGAGTCCCCCTCACGAAATGATACCCCGTTGAAATACTCTACTCGTTGATTGGCTCCTGCTGCAACACGATTTAACAATGGAATCGCGAGTTGACTCCACTCACTATTTGGATTGGCAATCACGATGATTGCATCTCCAAGCAACAAGTTCAATAATTCTTCTTCATCCACTTGATACAACATGACTTGTCCAGTTAAGCCGTCATAATCATCGTTGTTTGGTTGACATGCCACAAGCATTAACACACTTAAGACGAGGCCAACAAGTTTCATTTTTTCGGTTTTCCTAATAACGCAAACATATTACGCTTGTAATGTTCCACACCTGGTTGATCAAATGGATTCACACCAATCATATATCCACTCATCGCACACGCTAATTCCATTGTGTAAATCAAATAGCCCAAATGAAACTCATCACGTTTTCCTAAGTGAAAGATTAATTGTGGAACATCCCCATCCAAATGCGCCTGCATGGTCCCTAGCATCGCAAATCGATTAATCTCTTGGAGGGATTTCCCCGCCAAGTAATTCAATTCATCCAAATCAGACTCCATCAATGGAACCGTGACTGGATGACGAGATTCATCAACGAAAATGACCGTCTCAAACAAATGGCGTTCCCCTTCTTGCACATACTGGCCCATCGAATGCAAATCCGTCGAATACGTGACACTCGCAGGAAACAATCCTACGTTGTCTTTGCCTTCCGATTCACCAAACAGTTGTTTCCACCATTCACCAAACATGGTGAGTGTGGGTTCAAAGGCCACAAGGAGTTCTATCTTTCGGCCTTGGCCTTGGTACAGTGCATGTCGAAATGCTGCATATTGATACGCAAGGTTGCTAGAAAGGTCTTCTGCACTAGCGTCCGCTTTGGCTTGTTTGGCGCCATGAAGTAATGCTCGTAAATCAAAGCCTAAAATCGCAAATGTTAACAACCCAACTGGGGTCAATACGGAGTATCGTCCCCCAACATCGTCGGGAATAATATATTGTTCAAACCCTTCATTGACCGCAAGAGTCTTTAAGGCTCCTTTGTTTGCATCGGTAATTGCCACCACGTGCTTGGCGTATTCAGGATCTTGTTGTTTGAGTTGGTTCAATAATAAACGAAAGGCAATCGCTGGTTCTGTCGTGGTTCCTGATTTACTAATCACAATCAACCCAAAGCGTTTGCCCTTAACTTCTTCTAACAAGTCATACATTGCGTCACTTGAAATCGTTTGACCTGCATAGCGAAGTTTAGAGGTCGCAAGCGGCGACGACAAGAAGCGTTCGCCCATAATGTTTCCCAAATACGACCCACCAATCCCGATTGAGATGATAATGTCACACGATTCATTTAGTCTTGCTGCTGTTGCAGTCAAGCGCTGAATCATCGTTTCATCCATCAAATCAGGTGTATCCATCCAACCTAAAAATTCACCACCAGCGCCACTACGATTTTGAATCGTTTGATGCAATCGTGAAACAATTGGTTGATACACTGCGTGGTCTAAATCAACTCCATGTGCTTCTAATGTTAATGGGTTACTCATCGTGTTTGATCTCCTTTAATTTATAGTCAATCCAAAGTGGTAATTGTTCTTCCAACGTCTTAAATCCTGGGGAAAAATAACGGTTGATCGATGGACGTTTGATCGCCTTATAACTCAGCTTCATCTTTTGTGTGGCCTTATCAATCCCAATCACTTCCAAATCAATCACATCGCCAACTCGAAAAAAGTCATTGATGTTTTTGACAAACTTATCAGAAATCTCTGAGATATGAATCAATCCATCTTGACCATCTACTTTGACAAACACACCGTAATCAACGATGCTTGTGACAACCGCTTTGACAATATCATGTTCTTTCATGCGTTCACAAACTTTCTAGCCTTATTATACAAGGTAAACGGAAAAAAAACGCCCTAGGAGCGTTTCCCGTTATTGTGCGCAATGCGACTTGCTGCTGCTGCTGCAATGGCAGCAATAATATCGTCAGTGAAGGTCATGCATTGATCGTTTTCTTTACCGATTTGATCAATCTTACCAACAATACCAACTTTGGCTTTGTCGACATACCCAAAGTTCGTTAAACCAATCGACCCATAAATATTAACAATCCCTAATGCTAAAATTTCATCGACTCCATACAACCCCATGTCTGAATGCACAATGTCTTGAAGTGGTTGTGGAAGCATTTGTTTCTCCGCGAGTTCATCCAGCGCAATGCCAGTAAACACGACATGCTGAACTTCTGTTTTCTCTAATACTTTTTGAACATTATGCAAACAAAAATCCATCGTCAAGTCGGCAAAATAGTCTTTTTGGATTAAAAACGTCACTTCAGCGATGTCCTGTAAGGAGACGCCTCGTGACGCTAATAAATCGATTGCTTTTTGTTGTTGGTTCAAATCAACCCAAGCCATTAAATCGCTTCAACCGCCAAGATTCCAGGAATTTCTTCCAACACAATGGTTTCAATTCCTTGTTTCAACGTAATCGTACTTGCAGCACACCCAATACATGCACCTAAGAGTTCGATATATAAGATATTGTCTTTGATTTCAACATATCGCATATCTCCTCCATCGCGTTGAATGAAGGGACGTATTTTCGTGATCAGTTCGCGAGCTTGTTGTTCTACTTCGTTATTCACGATTCTCATCTCCCTTGACCCGTCTTACAATATAAAATGCACAGCCATAGGCACATGAATTCATAATGTAATCTGGGATATATTTATAATTCTTTTCTTTGTCGTTGTGATAAAAACCTTTGAGACGTAAAAGTCCCGCTGAGTAATCCCCAGTGATGTAATCATATTTATCAAACAACTCATCAATATATTTGGAAGAAAACTCTTCCTCATTAAAGCAGTCACGATGATCTCGCAAAAGCTCGAATTCTCTATCTTGGACAACAATCATAACTTGTTCTCAATCCTACTTGTATTATAGTAACTCTCTAAGTAATTAGCAATTGAATTACTCACTCGTTGAATCAAGGCTGTTGCGACGTTCTTGCATGTATTTTTCTTGGCGCTCCAAATACTCATTGAGTTTGGTTTCACCATGCAGTGCAATCAATCGTTCTCGCATCGTATCTCGAGCAACGGATTGTTGTCGCCGAACACTAAATGTGAGAATCAAAAGCATCGTCATGGTTCCTATCGCAATCCCATAAAGACTCGAAAAGGCAAACTGAATCTCAAACACTTCAATCAATACACCAACAATGATCGAGACAGCAAATCCACCAATAAAGGCAGAAACAAACTTCTTCTTATAAATCTCTGTGTAGTACTGATGCACGATAAGAAGTGATTGTGCAGAATAATAGTCAGGAATCAAATCGTAAATTTGTTTCTCAAGTAATAGTGAAATGGATTTCGGTTTGGCCTGCATAAAAAACAACTGTTGGCGCAATGCCTCTTCTTTGAAATCATAGCGGTCTAAAAAATAGACATTCACATCAATCGATTCAATCGTGTATTGAACATCTGGTTCAAGCAATGCATTGAAATATTCTTTCGTGTTTACCATATTTTATCTGCGTCATTCCAATGGGTGACATTCTGTGTGTGAGTTATTCTAACACACACACCGGAATGCACTGTGTTTTAGTCACTAGGAATTAATAGCACTGTTGCTGTCGCTAACATCCCTTCGCCGCGACCAACGAATCCCATCCCTTCTGCGGTGGTTGCTTTGATCGATACTTGAGATGGCTCGCAGTGTAATAACCCAGCAATGTTTTCTTGAATGCTGGTTTTGTACGGAGCCAATCGCGGTGTTTCGGTAATAATCATGCAGTCCATGTTTGAAATTTTATAGTGGTGTTGTTGCATTAATTCAACCACCTTAGCAACAAAGAACTTCGATGATTTGTTATGGTACTGATCGTCAGAATCTGGAAAATGTGATCCCAAATCACCTAACGCAAGGGCGCCAAGAATACTTTCGGCGACGACATGAAGTAACACATCTGCATCAGAATGTCCTTTGAGTCCAATGTGATCGATTTGAATCCCTCCTAAGACGAGCTTTCGTCCATTATCAAAGGGGTGAATATCCATGGAGTGTCCAATTCTCATCTTTGACCCTGCGCTTTCAGTCGTTTGAACAATTCAAAATCTTCTGGGTACGTAACTTTAATGTTTTGATGAGACCCACGAACAAACTCAATGTCCACATCAGAGTACTTTGCGAGGATTTCCATATCATCGGTTCCAATGTATGCATCTTTGCTTGCTTTGGCAAAAGCTTCTAACAACACATTGGTGTACCCGCACTGTGGTGTTTGCATCAAATACTTGTCCTTGCGGTCAATGGTTTGCCAACGCCCATGTTCATAATGCTTGATGGTGTCAACAGCTTCAATCGCCACCACACACGCTTGCGCTTGACGCATTACACTCTTACAATCTTGAATGATTTTTGGGGTAACAAGTGGTCTTGCTCCATCATGAATGAAGACAATCTCATTGGTTGCCGCAAGCAATCCTTGATGAACGGAATCTTGGCGAGTTTTCCCTCCAGCAATGAGTTGTATTTTATTCGAACTAAAGGAGCGAAACAGTTCGATTTCATCAGCGGCAACAATCAACAATATTTGGGTAAAGTCTTTGTCGTATAAAAAGGGCTCTAACGTGTATTCAATCAAATGGAGTCCTTCGATTTGAAACAACATCTTATTGATGTCAAGTTTTGAGCGACGGCCTTTGCCGGCACTGGGAATAATTACCGTGTACACGGAGTCATCTCCTTTACTCCAGAGGGAGTGATAACTTGGTTCATCAACACATCATGTGATTCAGTGGGTAATTCAGCAATGAAGAATTCTTCCATACAAACTCCTACTTTACACATCGAATCGGTCAAATACCGATCAAAATATCCTTGCCCATACCCCAAGCGAGCTCCGGTCTTAGAAAACGCAATCCCAGGTACAACAATCAATGTTGGTTCACACACCTCGCCTGTGCTTTCCATCGTGCCAAACAACCCAGGAACAAGGGGCTCGACGTAGCGACGAAACACCAGTCTTCCCTCTTCAATACTAGGCAAGGCAATATCCTCTCGAAATAATAAACTGACATCAACTTCATTTTGAATCGGCACATATAACCCCACCAACTGCCCTTGCATCATTGGCTTCAAATGGGCTAAAATCGCCAACGAATCCGTAATGATGGTTTCTCGAGAACACAGTTGTCGTTGGGCTAATAGTTGTTTGCGCAATTCTTGTTTAGAGGACATCTTGAAGGTCCTTGTAAAAACAATAATTATATTTGACGATGTCTTTGGGCCGCAAACATCACTGCACGATCTGCTGCAGCGCATGACCATCCATCTGCGTGACATCTTCGGAAATTGAACAATTCGAATGGGCGATAACTTTAACGTCAATAGGATTTTCAGTGTCATTTCGTAGTCAAACAAGCCTGTATTGACCAACAGTCCTTATGGACAATGGTCGTATCACGTTCTTCTTGCAAATGATATGAATTGCGTATTCGTTTTTATCAAGTTCATACACTTTGTGAGGCATTGTGATTGATAATTTTCTTCAATCGCTTTACACTCATCCACCAAGTGATTGTTGCTTCTCGGCCATACTCAACATTCAATCTTTAACAGTATTTAAATCCAAGCGAATGACCCAAAGAATTGTTGTCCGTCAACGAGTCGTTTCATATCCAAGCGGTAATCCACATGGTCATGCTAACGAGACTTTCTTTGCGACTCTCGCCGGTCAACGTTGAACAGTGTGACTGCAACGCCCATCAGTAACCGTTTGAACTCGTTAACCGGTTCGATCACCATGTTTCGTTTTTTTTCACCAGCAACTGGTACGTGATCAGCTTTTCCTTGTGTTGTTTGATCTCCATTTGTTTGGTCATACGCAATCAACACAGATGAATCAAACCGCGATACTGTGCTTGTAAACACATTGTATTCTGTGATTAAGCCTTTAAACTGATCAAGCGCCCACATTTCAATTCCTGTGTGTCGGTTTCACAACTCTTCTGGTGGTACTGGTAAGGTCGCTTCAAAGCAAAGTTGAAATGATTCGTTAATTGTCGCTCTAGTTCAACAGCCTTGATTTTGTTTTGGGTGGACTCTTTGAGGTAACTTTCCGCATTGATTACTGCAGCTGATCGTAGGCATTGAAATATTCAAAAACAATTTGCCGTTCTTTTTGCCCGAAAACACATCACAATCGCAAGTAGTATTGTTCCAAGTATCGCCGTTATCGATGGGTTGATCAGTTCATTGACGTAAAGCGAATCGATTGTCAACGACCGTCATAAAATCTTTCTCATCAATGTTGCTTGTTCATGTCAAAATCCGCTAACAATGAGTTGGAAACATCCATGACGGTCGTTCAGCGAACCAAAAAAATCGTCGTCTTTGGTGCCCTTGGTGCCTCAATGAATTAATCGCAGCATGAGTAACGACTCCGTGCTTTGACGATATAAAGATCATTTGAACAAATACCAGTCCAAACAAAGTGACCAAAGCAATTGATAGAATTTGTTGAAAAATATTGTCCGAAAAAGAAATGCAATATGTACGCAAACAAAATGAAGAAAAGGGACAAACAATAACTCCACTCAACAGCAATTTTTGTTTGTTGTCTTTATGAAGTAACAGGCTTTCGTTGACGATTAAAAATAGCCCAAACAGATTAATAATGATTAGATAAACCGGACTCATAGTCCCTCTTACAGTGACTCTAGCAATAATGCGGCAGTGCGTCGATTGGTAGCGAGTGCAACTTGATAAATATCCGACAAACGAAGCAGTGCACTCACATCAGGCTCATGAGGATGGGCAGTCAATGGGTCACGTAAAAACAAAATCATGTCAATCTCACCATTGGAAACTTTGGCACCAATTTCTTGATCACCACCCAGTGGACCTGATTTCACGCGAACAATTGGTAATCCCGTTGCTTCAACAATTCGTCCCCCGGTTGTTCCTGTAGCAATCAATGTGTGTTTCGCCAAGGTGTCCATGTATTGTTGAACCAACGAAACCATCTCGTCTTTTTTTGCGTCGTGAGCAATCAATGCAATGTTCATCTTTTCACCTTCATTACGCTTGATTATACCATATGAAAAAAGAACCTTTCGGTTCTTATTGGGTGGTTCCTAGAAGATTACTAAGGGTAATTCCAAGTGAGTCTTTGTTCAAATTTCGATCTAAAATTCCGTCATATGCTAAGGAGACTTGACCGGTTTCTTCAGAGACAACGATGGTCACTGAATCACGAACTTGAGCGAGTCCAAGTGCTGCTCGGTGTCTTGAGCCTAACGTTTTATCCACGACACCATCTGCGAAGTTATAAAATGCTCCCGCACAGGCAATGCGACCATTTTTGATAATAATGGCACCGTCATGCGTTGGTGCCTTTGTATTAAAAATTGCTTGCAGCAGTTCAATCGTCACTTCAGAATCAAGAACAATCGAATCTGCGATGATGTCTTCAAGTGACGATTCGCGCTCAAAGGTAATTAAGGCGCCCGTTTTTTTATTGCGTAATATTTCCACTGCGTTAGTAATGGTTTTGATCAATTGTGCATCACGATTCAAATCTTCAGCCCGGTTTGTTGTTTCCCATGGATTGTCCCCCAAGTAACGAATCACATCATAGGACAAGACAACAACCACCAACAAAATCCACATCGCTTCGATTTGCAATAAAACCCAACCAAACAACGGAAGCGGGGTGATGGAGTTTACTAAAAATAATAACGACCCTAATACCACAAAGATGAAACGTAGGAACGCTCGCTGATTACGGCGGATTGCTAAGAAAAATAAACTCAAGAAAATTCCACTAAATATTAATTCCAAACCCCAGGAATACCACGGGTTTTGGGTAAAGTAATCTTGAATGATTTGAGAAATATTATTCATAGTTGAACTCTTTCAATAATTGGAGTAGTGATGCATCGTTCCTTGTTTCTATTAAACCACAAACACTAGCGCCATCATAGTCCTCAATCATCGGGTTTGCGCCGGCGACAAGTAACAAGCGGATTGCGGCTTCATCCGATTGATGAGTTGCATAATGCAATGGGGTTTGGCCATTTTCATCTGCCATGTCAATAGCTGCTCCCGCATCAATCAATAATGACGCAATCAAATGACGACGATGTTCAATCGCATAATGAAGTGGGGTTTGTTCAAACGAAGCGCTTGCGTTGACGTCTGCTCCAAGTAAAAGTAACGAACGAACGGCAATTTGCTTGTTGCGAAGAACTGCATAATGCAAAGGACTCTCCCCGGTTTGACTCGCAATATCGATATTGACTCCATGTTCAACAAACATATGAATCAATTCGGCATCATCATAGCGCACCGCCAAATGAAGCAATGTATGGTCTTTGTATTCTTGCGTGTTTACATCAACATCTTCTTGCGGTAGCAATTTTATCAATTCTTGTTTGATGAAGTTTGGGTTGTTTTTATGTTCACGAACAAGGCGAAAGAAGTTTCTTGTTTTTGATTTGTTTGTTCGTTTCATGACAGCAACTCCTTCACCTTGTTCGCAATGAAATCTACTTGCGTGATGGGATACAATTCATGAATTCCAACAAACAACTTTTTCGTATTAGCGTAGGCATCATGGTGTAAAAACACCGCTTCGTCTAAAATGCTCATTTGTTCTGCATCATTGACCATCAGATGAATAACCAAGTCAATTTGACCTTGTTTAGAGACAACAATATCATACGGTTTCATTGCTTGACGATAGGTGTATTCTTGCGGCAATTGACTTGCTAACCATACAAGCACTTCATCCTTGAGTTCTGGATAGTATTGGATATCACTGCGAATGTAGCGCTCTACATCGATGTCATCCAATGAACCATCTTCATTAAAGATGATCAACTCCGAGCTCATTGGTAAGTATCGTTCTAATTTATCAATCGTGACGTAACGGTCCCAGAACAAAATAATTGTTTCACTGGGTAGTACATATTCTGGGTCAACGACAACTCGAACTCGCTTCAGCATTGCAGCTGACATCGGGTTATCTAACTGTAGCAACTGTTCTTGGATGGATTCAAACAATTGATTGCGCTGATCATGTTTAAACAACACCAAAGAAATATATCCTTGTGTTTGGACAAGGCGTTGAATGATTGTTTCAACAACTGCAAAAGTTTGATGCTTCGTAATCGAGTGAGATTGAACAACACCTGGACCAGTAAATGTCGCAACATGACAATTGGTTCGGGGTTCTACATTCAACCATGAGACTTCATTGAGGGGTGGATAATTTCCTTGGCGCGGTTTGTTCACCATTCCTAAGAGTGGAGAAGCTGATACGTCTTCGATGTACACTTGTTGATTTGCATACGTAGTAAACGGCACTAACATTGCTTCTGGGAAGCGTTCGATGCCATCAACAATCACGACATCATATTTTTTTCGGTCCAACAATGGTAAGGACTGCAGGTTGCTAATGGTAATCCGCTGTTTTTTAATTTTATGAGACAACACGTAACGGTGATGCGCTAATGATTGTCGTAATAAATCATTGTATGTCGCATAGGCTTCTTTGGTTGCAGCAATATCAGGTGGTGTTTGAAAGCGGTCAAGCAGACGCTTCAAGTATTCGTTTTGAAAGCTGCGTTTTAAGTTTCGTGCATACATTCCGGTGTTTAATTGAGCAGCAAGCCGTGATTGTTTATACCCTCGTAAGGATTGAATGTGATCAGACAATGTAATCCATTGGAGCAATTCTTCTGGGTGATAAAAAGGAGTGATTCTTTGGGACAACTCATCTAGTTCATCACTAAAGTCATCAACAATGAAGTTGTTTTTTAAGCCAGGCAATTGTTTGTCGTAGCTTGTTAGGTTTGATTGTAGAACGCGAACTTGATCCTTAATAAAGAGGTAATTGTCTCGTTGTACTTCCTTTGTCATGGCTTCAAAAGAAGTAAAATGAGCCAACATGGTTGCAAATTCTACTTTCAATTGCTTGATGGCTGAAAAGTCAGTCATTTCACGTTTGTAGTTGGATTGATAATAATGCTGCATATCAGGTTCGATTGCAGTAATCGATTCGTTTGTTTTACGAATTCGTTCAATAATCCCAACAACCCCTTGCATGGTTGTTGAGGTAGGTCGTTTGCCGGCTTGAAGTTGCATCGCCATAAAGACATCAAACGACTGATTGAACGAGACAAAGAAGGATTCAAACGACTGAATTCGTTGATGAACCACTTCTGGGGTTTCATCGTACAATGAGGCAAACACTGGGTCATTTAATAAGGATTGAAACAACTTCATGTTTGACTGAAACGACGCGTCTAATATTTTAACTTTGTTCAATCGATATTGGTCTAGCGTTTGTAAGTTGTAGTGATCTCGGTTGGATAAGACCATCGAAATAATCGTTTGATATTCTTGAATCGAGGCAATGGTCACATCGCTTTTGATGGTTGTTTTTAACAAATTTACGATGTCTTGAAGTTCTTCTGCGGTTTGTTGAAGTGTTAACACTGTTGACATCAAGTCTACTTGAGCTTTGGTTGGTAACGCTTGAAAGGCCGAGCCAATGAATGGAGCAACCAACCGTTCTGCTGCTTTTTGCTCGGGTTTGATGCCAAAGCGTTTGCCAAGACGAGTTTGATAATGACGTAGTACCTCTGGGTCCAATTGAAGCACTTGCGGTTGAAGATACTTTGTCATCTCTTGAAGTTGCTTCAAATATTGATTGATCAACCCTTGACGATAATTCATCTGTTGCTGGAGAAGTTCAAGTTTACCCGGGTCTACCGTAAGCCATTGTCGGTCAAATGTAGGATCAAGCAATAAGCGGTTATTTAATGTAACGAATTCCAAAAATCCAGTTCCAACTTGAGTACGATAAACAACCTCGAACTCTTGAATGTTAGATTGGATGTCCAACCACACTCGCTTCAGGGTGCTTAGTTTTGTCAAAAGTTCTTGTCGGCGAAGAATTAAATCATCAATGGCTGCTTCATCCTTGGCAAACAAATCATGATGCATGGATGCATACAGCTCAGGCAATTGTTTGTCGATCGCTTCTTTTTTATAATTTCCTGTTAAGGTATGAACCAACGCATTCAAACGAACCATCAAGTCTGATTGGTCTTGAAGCGAACTTTCAACCGCAGCAAATACCCCTGGTTCAAACCACGAGTCAGGATATTTTGCGGTATTCAAATAGCTAGTTTCCTCAATGTCATCTTCCAAAAGTGAAATCGATGAAGGAAGAACAAATCCGTGATTGTTCAAAAGATCATTTAAAATACTTTTTGTGTCATTTAGTACTGCTAAAAAGCTTCCCAATTGAAGATGAAATTCTCGTTCCCGGTTACGAACATCACGAATAGAAATTGCATTCCAGTGACAGTCACTTGGGTTCGCGATACCGAGTTTTTTGATCAATGCTTCGCTTTCATCAAGCAATCTGGAGATTGCGACATAATCATTATGACTGAGTGTTTCAACAACATCGAGTGGAACCACATGGAGTTGTTTTGTCGATAATTTAATGAGTTGACGAAGCACTTGATGATAGGCGATGCCCTCTTCGCTATGACGCATGTGGGCTTGATAGGCAAGTAATTGTTGTTCCAACTCTTTGATTTGGGCGGCGTTGAAAGAGATTTCTGGTGGTTCAACCGTTGATTCCAGTGGTTCAACCAAGTGATGAACCGCCTTGTCTAACCCGGCTTGAAGTAATGCATCACGAACCAATGATGAATCATATTGAGACAAATACAACACTTGTTTTTTTTGCATGGCCAGCTGCGTCATCATATCGACAACAACAGACTCTACTTCATGTTGGTATGTTGCTTTGATGTAAACATTTTTCCCATCAAGCACATGTTGAATGACTGAAGTCTTTTCCTCATAAGGTAGTGATAGAGGATACATTTGTGTCTTAGCTTTTAAGGGTTTGATTGTTTGAAAAACAGGTTTTTGAATTCCTTTGTGGTCAGGATATTGAATTTTAAAATGCACTAACACAAGTTCAAAGACCATTCGGTAGTCTAATGATGCCAACGCATTTTGAATCTCTTGCGTGTCGATCGAACGAACATCCTTGATTACAGTAGGAACAATATTAGTGGCAGACAACCCACGGAATTGTTCACTCACCACTGGATTGAGAATCAAATCCCCATTGCGCTGAAGCTTCATTCCTTTATCGATCAATACCACAGGAATCAGCAAAAACGGTCGCTTGTCTTTGGTACGACGATCGACAATTGTTTGATACACCAAATAAGTGGATGAATTCGGATTGTTTGCAACTACATTTCGAATCGATCGTGCTTTGACAATATATTCATTGAAGTTTTTTCCGCCATCAACAAGCGTCGCAATCAAATCTTCGATTAGGACAATCTCACCTTTGACCAAACGATCTAACGTGGTAATAGTGAAGACATCAAAAACAAAACAATCGTAATCTTCCCGACTGATATGGCGTAAACGTTCATCTTTAGGGTTTAATGTAAAGATCAAATTCTTCATGCCTCGCTATTAAATATTATATCTTATCGACTTGTGAATCGAATAGAAACTTCAAATCCGTTTTAGAATCAAAGAATATAGTAAAATAAATAAATAATTAAAAAAAAGCGTGCAAATTTAAGAAAAAAAAGAAGTGTTATTTGCTAACATAAAGTACTGACACAGTATTAAATAATTCTATAGGTGGTTAACAATGGTTTACTCAAAACAGCAAATAGAAGCGCTAAATCAAGCATTAAAAGCTCATTACCCACACTTATTTCCTGCAGATTTATCGATGACAAAATCACTCAGTGGTGTGTCACGATTGGTCATGTTAGATCGTTACTCGCAAAAGGATGTTGGTCAACTGACACTGGCCGAAGGTGATTTGGTCGTTTGTATTGCGAAAGATGACCCGAAATTTCCAGCCCGCGGGATTGGAAACGTCGAATCCATTATTGACGATGAAGCAGTCATTATTCTTGAAGAAGAATATTATGGCTCTGCGCCTGACCAAGTAAATGGTCGCATCACTCGAAAATTAGCTCAAATTGATAAACCTTTAGAATTATTTTATGAACAAATTGCATCTCGTGTTGGAACAAACTTGTCTGATACCGATGAAGACAAAGCACAAATGATTCACGAAATCGCGGAACACAATATTGTTCCTGCGGGACGCGTCTTGTTTGGAGCTGGTTCACAAACAAATGTCACTTATTTCAACTGCTACGTCATGCCTTATGTGCATGACTCTCGTGGAGGCATTGCCAAACACCGTGAACAAGTCATGGAAATCATGTCTCGTGGTGGTGGTGTTGGGACAAACGGGTCTACCCTTCGTCCTAAGCATTCCTTAGCCCGCGGCGTCAATGGACGAAGCTCGGGAGCAGTTAGCTGGTTGAATGATATTTCTGGATTGACCAACTTGGTGGAACAAGGGGGATCACGTCGTGGTGCCCAAATGATTATGCTTGCCGACTGGCATCCAGACATCATCGAGTTCATCATTTCTAAAATGCAAAATCCTAAAATCTTACGTTTCTTGCAATCTACGATTGAAGACAAAGATATTCGTCAACAAGCCGAACAAAAATTACGCTTTGTGCCACTATCTGATGCCGAACGCGACATGTATGAAACCGTGTTGCAGTTAGCTCAGTCAGGAACTCACTTTTCCAAAGAAACGATTGCCGAAGCCGAAAAACTTTATGCAGAAGGCGGTCGTTACGAAGTTCAACAATCTGAATTCTTAACCGGAGCAAACATTTCAGTTGCAATTACGAAAGAGTTCATGCAAGCGGTCGAAGACGACGGATTATATCAACTTCGTTTCCCTGATGTTGACAATTACACCCCCGAACAAAAAGCAGCGTACAATGCAGATTGGCAACAAGTTGGTGACGTTCGTGAATGGGAAAAAATGGGGTACCCCGTTAAGGTGTACAAAACCATCAAAGCAAAAGATTTATGGAACTTAATCAACGTTTGTGCAACATATGCGGCAGAACCTGGAATCTTCTTCATTGATAACGCAAATGAAAAAACAAACGCAGTTGGTTATGACCAAAAAGTTGTTTGTACCAACCCATGTGGAGAACAACCGTTAGCTCCCTACAGTGTGTGTAACTTAGCCGCACTGAACTTAGCAAATTTCGTTGACAAACAATCTGGCGAAATCTTGTGGGACAAACTCAAAACTACCATCTACACAAGTATTCGCATGCAAGACAATGTCATTGATAGAACGCACTACTTCTTGGAAGACAACAAGCGTCAAGCCCTTGGAGAACGTCGTATTGGAATGGGTGTCATGGGATTGCATGACATGATTCTTTGGACAAGAACGCGTTACGGTTCTCCTGAGAGTTTGGAATTGATTGATGAATTGTTTGAATTCATCGCAGTCAATGCGTATCGTGCAAGCATTGAACTTGCCAAAGAAAAAGGATCCTATCCTTTCTTGGCCACTCAATTAAACCGCGAGAAAATGATTCGTTCTGGATTCATTCAAGGACTTCCAAAAGACATCCAAGATGACATCTTGAAATACGGCATTCGTAATTCGCACTTGTTGACTGTCGCTCCAACTGGATCAACCGGAACGATGGTAGGTGTTGCAACTGGACTTGAACCCTACTTCGCCTTCAAATATTTCCGCAGTGGACGCTTGGGTCGATTTATCGAAGTCGATGCTCCAATCGTTGCTGAATTTGCCAAAGAACACCCTACTATGGTCAATGGTTCCTTGCCAGACTTCTTCGTTAGTGCAAATGACTTGGCTCCTGAAGAACACGTAGACGTCCAAACAAGAATTCAGCGCTGGGTCGATTCTTCCATTTCCAAAACAGTCAACGCACCAAAAGGTTACAGCGTTGCTCAAGTCGAAAGCGTATACTCCAGACTCTACAAAGGTGGCGCCAAAGGCGGGACCGTATATGTCGATGGTTCTCGAGACGCTCAAGTCTTAACCTTAACGGCGGAAGAAAACACCGTTCAACTGGATTTGGTTAACGAGTATTCTTTGGACATTGATGAAAAACGAGTCAACGTTCGTGAAGACAAATCAACGGTTGCTGCTCCATTAAAGAACGACCGTCAAGGACGTGAAATTGGTGTAGAGGTTGGTGACATCTGTCCAATTTGTAATGAAGGGACGGTCGTTGAAAGTGGCGGCTGTAATACATGCAACAACTGCAATGCTCAATTAAAATGTGGATTATAAAAAGGCTGATTCTCAGCCTTTTTGTTATACTAATTTAATGAGACTCTTCCAACAATTATTGGGTGGTGTTGCCTTCTTATTAGGCCTATACTACTTACAACTGCTCTTCTTTGAAATGGTCGATCGATGGAACTTGTTTGTTCCCTATTTTGACGCATTGCCATTTGAAATATTAATCTATTTGCTTGTGTTGATGTTGTTCTTGATGGCAGCCATCATCTATTTGAGTGATGAAGACCATCCTGTTTATGCCTTGTTGTTTTTACTTCAAGTCCCTTGGTTGTTGTTCTTCCCATTGCTCTTTGTCCCAAGTGTTCCGCTCTTGTTGTTTTATATCAACGCAAGAATCCGTCACCAAATAATCCAAACAAAAGTTCTTCCCTTGATTGCAGGATATGTATTCACAACGGTTGCCCCGCTGTTAAGCATTATCATCTTGTTTCTAGGTTGGGGAGCACTATCGACTTCAATATTTACCACAAAAAAACGAAGCGTTTAAGCTTCGTTTTCTCTGTCTAAGAATGCACTTAAATCTTGATATTCTGTTGCTGTTGGAATGTCATTTTCTACGTTTGTATGAAATAAAACATCAACAAGTAGCTGTTTTTCTTTGACATACATATATGCGTTGGCTCCAGCTAACACACCAAGTAATATAAGCGAGAATACGATACCTGTAGTGAACGCACCACCTCCACTTGATCGAACTCCACTCGTGGGAAACTCTGCATTGATGAATCCCATGATACCTAGTACGAGTGGTAAGAAGGCAATATATTTTGAGACTGCATCACGCAAGAGTAAACGAATCGGTGTCATCATCCCAACCGTTGGCATGACTTTTAAATCCATTAATTTTTTGCCAATGGACCCACGCAAGTACGTCGAAACGAGTCCATACACAACCCCATAAACAACAAGTAATCCCAACAGATTCACGATAAACCGTAAGAACCCATTTGCGATACCACGAAACAAGAATAGTACGAGCAATGAGATGACAACAAAGAGAACTACATCGATTCCATAAGCAATCATTCTTCGATTACGCATCGTTTGACTCCTCAACTAATGTCTCATAGACTTGAATTAAATCCATTATATCATCTACGGTTTCAATCGCTTGGAGCTTTCGTTTGAGTTCTGTTGAGAACGGTAACCCTTTGACGTACCAAGCAATATGGGTTCGCATCTCAAGAACGGCAATCTTCTCGCCTTTGACCTCAATCAAACGGTGTAAATGTTTTAACATTGTGACTTTTCGTTCCTCGAAACTAACATCTCGGTGACGAACATTTCCTGCGAGTCCTTGCACCATTTCTTCAACGACCCAAGGATTTCCTAAGGCAGCTCGACCAATCATCACAGCATCAACACCGGTTTCTTTTAACATTCGTTGCGCATCTTCAAACGTGCGAACGTCACCATTACCAATCACTGGAATCGATACCGCTTCTTTGACTTGACGAATAATATCCCAATCGGCTTTGCCTTCATACAACTGAGCGCGTGTGCGACCATGAACTGCTATCGCACTTGCTCCTGCTGATTCAATTAGTTTTGCCACTTCCACGGCATTGATGGAGTGACTATCCCAACCAATTCGAATCTTAACGGTAACGGGTTTATTCACTGCTTCTACTGTTGCTTTGACAATGTCGTAAATCAAAGCTGGATTAGCTAGTAATGCACTTCCAGCATGACCTTTGGTCACTTTCTTGACCGGACATCCCATATTGATATCAATAATGTCGGCATTTGAGTGAACATCAATGATTTTTGCAGCAGCAACAATGCTTTCGACATCTGCACCAAATACTTGCATACTCATCGGGTGTTCAAAATCACTCACTTGTAACATTTTAATGGTCTTTTCGTTGTTGTAGATGACCCCTTTGTCAGAGACCATTTCAGCACAAACCAACCCTGCACCAAACTCTTTGACCACTTCGCGATAAGCGATATTCATCACGCCAGCCATTGGAGCAACGACAATCTGGTTGTCAATTTCAACCGGCCCAATGTTCCACTTCATCGTTCATTCCTTGATGTATTTCGCAATGAATTGATAACCAATTCAATGAACAATTCATAATTACCAATTTGGTCGGTAATCGGGTCAAACGTTGCCACGGTTAAGTGGAAAATATACTTTTGAACATACGAAAAGGCCATTTGTGCAATAGTATAAGCTAGTTTCGAAGGATCAAGTTGAATAATCGAGCCATCTTGAACACCGCGATTAATCGACTCAAATATAATGTGACCCACGTTGTTTTCGTTTAAGAACTCTACCAATCGGTAATTTGGATATTCTGTCACAAACGCATAATCAAACATCGTTAAATACGTCGTAACTTCTTTATGTTCCATAAACCAGCGACCAAAAAAACGAATCCAATACGCCGTTTCTAAAAACCCATTCTCAAATTCAAGCTTGGTGGTTTTGGCTTCTTGCAATTCATTGACTGAAATGATTTGTAAATCAATCGCAATCTCTTCTTTTGCATTGTAGTAATTATAAACACTACGCAAGGTCATTTGAGCAGCCTGTGCGATGGTATCCATCGTCACATAATGGATCCCGTTGTTTATGAACAACTGGAATGCTTGTTCCAGAATGTTTTTTCTGTGAGCTTGTCTTGTTCGACTCTCATTGTAGTTTAATACCGAAGTGTCCATAAGCATCTCCGTTCATATTCTCACTATTTTATCATATGATATTCCGTAAATTAAGCTAATTTTTGATATGCTACAATGACAAACAGGAGTGCTCATGAGCGATTATTTAGTCAAAGGCTATGCCTACGATGGCACAGTTCGAATCTACGCCGCAATTACAACCAAACTAGTAGACCATGCACGCGAAATCCATCAACTGTGGCCAACCGCCACTCAAGCATTGGGTCGTACCTTAACCGCTGGAGTGATTCAGGGGTCCTTTTATGCTGAAGACCAACAAATTACCATCCGCATCGATGGGGGTGGACCACTGGGGAAAATCTTAGTTGATGCCGATGCTCATGGTCATGTACGAGGGTATGTTCAAAATTCTCATGTCAATTTGATTTACGACGAAGGTGACAAGGCAGGTAGCAGTGCGGTAGGACAAGCGGTTGGGACAAACGGATTTCTACAAGTCACCAAAGACTTAAAAATTCGTGATTTCTTTACCTCAACCGCAGCATTACAAACCGGTGAAATCGCGGAAGACTTTACGTATTACTTTGCGGCCAGCGAACAAATTCCTTCTGCAGTAGGTTTGGGTGTTGTTGTTGATACTGACAACACCGTCAAAGTCGCAGGTGGATTTATTTTGCAAATCATGCCAGGTTGCAAAAAAGAAAGCCTTGACCGCATCGAACAACTGATCGAAGAAATGGAACCACTGAATCGTTTGTTGCTCGCTGGTAAAATGCCCGAAGACATCGTCGAGTATTTATCGGATATGAGTTGGGACCCATTATATACGTTACCGCTTGCGTTTGAATGCAATTGTTCGCGCGAACGATTCCGCTCTGGGTTAGCGACGCTCCCTGAAGCCGACTTGGTTGAGATGATGGATGATGAAATCACAACCACAGAATGTCAGTTTTGTAGAAGTACATACACGTTCACGCCAACTGATCTTGAAACCATCATTGAAGAACGCACACAAAAAGGCTCCTAAGGGAGCCCTTTATTTTGAGTACAATGTTCGTTATTTTAAACAGCAGGTTCATCAGAGTAATCAAATCGTGTATCTGGAACAAACGCTAGTAATAAGGCGCCAATACTAAGTGGAACTAGGAGTGCTAGGACCGACAAGTTCACCGAAATGGCTTCGAATTGATACAACGTTGCTAAAATAATTGGACTAAAGATTCCTGCGAAGCGGCCAAAGACACTAAAGAATCCAAAGAACTCATTGGACTTCTCCGTCGGAACCATTTGCGCAAAGAAGCTTCGAGAAATCGATTGAATTCCCCCTTGAACCAATCCAACTAGTACCGCAACAATATACATGAAATACAAGCGGTCTGGACTATTCAACTGCCAAATCACAACAATAGAGACAGCATATAGGGCAATCCCAAAGAAAATCATTCGTTTGGGGCCATATAATTTCGTTACTCGACCATAAATCAATGCACTAGGAAACGCAACCAACTGAACAATAATAACAACTAATAGCAACGTAACATCCCCAACGTTTAAATCCGTTCCAATCGTTGTTGCTAAGCGAATGACACTATTGACAACATCAATGTAAAGCAAGTAGGCCGCTAGATACAAAAAGATCGGTTTGTATAATTTAAAGTCTTTGAAGATTCCAATGATTGAACCAAACGAATCCTTTAACATCGAGTCTGATTTAGGAATCGAGTATTGTTGTTCAACATTGTTGACGATGGGACGAGAATACCACCACCACCATCCAAGACCAAGAATAAAGGCAAAACTAATTGAAATCCGGTAAAACGATTCATCCAGTAGTCCAAAGGTCACCAATGCAAATGGGATAATTCCTAACATGAACGGAATCATACTTCCGATGTATCCGTATGCATAACCCATGGAAGAGATCTTATCCATTCTGCTTTTCGTTGTGACATCAATCAAGAATGCATCATAAATAATGTTTGCGGTATTGTACCCAAACGACATAATGACAAATAGCACAAGCAACGTAACCCATGATAGAGTGGGAATCGCTAACCCAGCAACACCAATCATTCCCATCGTCATAAAGACTTTAAAGAACTTCATCTTATTGCCAGTGTAATTGGCTAACGACAACATAAATGGACTCATTAATGCTTCCACCAAAATAATTGCTGAGGTTAAGTACATAAAGGTACTAGAGACAAATCGATCTCCAAACGTATCAAAGACCCCTTCACTACGAGCAACAAATTGTTGAAGCAGTGGAAATAACACCGTTACTACAGCAAGTGTAATCGCTGAGTTTGCTACATCATATAGTACATAACTACGTTCTTTTACACTCAATTCAGGAAGTTTAAACATGGTTTCCTCCAAAATGCTTAAGAGATTATAGCATAGCGATGTAAAGTTGATTTAATGCCTTATGATAAAATAAATTTATTCAAAGGAGCCGACCAATGCCAGATGCTGTCACGCATTGCTTTCTTGCAGAAGCTGCAAGGGATGCAAGCAACATATCATACTTAACCAACCACTTTGATTTGATGCAAATTGGTGCTCAAGGTCCGGATCCATTCTTTTATTATCACTTCTTACCTTGGCAGCCAAATAACGGAGCCAAGAAGCTCGCGTCTCGTTTACATACCGAATCAACAAAACCGTTTTTAGAGTTGATTATCTCGCTTGCAGATGATGATGAATCCAAAGCATGGGTCAGTGGTTTTTTGACACACTTCGCGTTGGATACAGTTGCTCACCCTTATGTCTTTTATCGCACCGGATTGTTTGATAAAGAAACGCAAGAAAATCGTGGCTACCATTTGATGTTAGAGCGAGCAATCGACAACATTTATATTGAACAACGTGGCATTTATCCAAACATCTACGACATCAAGAAACGGCACTTTGCTCGCAAATATATTCCAAACCGTATCATAGAGATCTTAAATCAAGCAGGTTCCACATTGTACCAACAACCCGACATGGGTGACATGTATGCTCAAGGCTACACTGACTTTCGCAATGCATTTCGTTGGTTAAATTATGACCCCATTGGAATCAAAAAAGTCATCTTTCGACTATTGGATAAGGTCACCAAAGGAGACATTTTATTTAGTGCGCTAAGTGCTTACAATTATGTCAACCAAGGAATTGATTATTTGAACTTGGAACGAACTACTTGGCATCACCCCTCAACAAACGAAGCCTTTAACCTAACGTTCGATGAATTGTTTGACCAAGCAACCGCAAAAGCAATTCAACTAATTCAAGTAGCGAACAAATACTTTACGACCAAGGATCAAACATTATTTTCTGGTATCAACGATCAATCGTATGACACTGGCTTGCCATGTGGAACAGCTCCGATGACCTATTTCGATATCATGTATTAAAAAAGCCAAATCATTTGGCTTTTTTTAAGTAATCATAATGCGTTCGGTCTAAGATGATCGGTGTAATGGATACGTAGCCTTCTGAAACAGCTTGAAAATCTGAATCTGGATCATCTTCCCTTGATAAGAACTCATATGTATTGTAGTACTTGCCATTGTCTTCAATGAAATGGACTTTTGTTTCTTTGCGTCCTTGTTTGGTAAACCGAAATCCTTTCATGACTTCATGATCACGGTTTGGAAAATTCACATTCAATACCGCATCGGTTGAAAGTAACTGTTCATCCAACAGATACGCAATCACTTCTTTGATATGACGACGCACCACACTGAAATGACTTTTTGACCCTACGCTAAGGGCAACGCTTGGCAAGCCGTGCAATGCACCTTCTGTAGCACCTGCAACGGTCCCTGAGTAAAAAACATCTTGGCCCAAGTTTGCTCCGTTGTTGACTCCTGAAAACACCGCATCAAACTGCACCTTAAAGTAGTCAAGTCCAAACCGTGTACAATCAGCAGGGGTTCCAGAAATCGCCAATTCTTGGTCACCAAATTGTTTCATCTCAAAGGCATTTTTAAAGATGGAAACAGAGTGTGATTTCCCAGATTGTTCTTCCAAAGGCGCAACCACATATACGTTGCCAAATGCTTTCAGTGCTTCCTTTAATAGTTTGATCCCTTCATCGAAGTATCCATCGTCGTTGACGACCAAAAAATTTTTGTCCATTTGTTCACCTTCAATAGTGTATCATGAAGAACTTTGTCTCAATAGCAGCCAAAAAACTCATTTCACTGCGTGATATAATGCAAGAGTGAAACGATTGATCCCATCCGCTCCAACTGACCGTGTTTTGGTCGCAGTATCTGGAGGCGTTGATTCCATGGTGTTATTATCGCATTATCAAAACACCGCTTCGCAGGTTGTTCATTTTAACTATCATACGCGTCCACAAAGCAATCAAGATGAAGCATTTGTGATGAAACAAGCAAAAAAATATGGGTTGCCTTGTGTTGTAATTCACGCTCCAATATTGAACGAAGGTAATTTTCAAGAACTCGCAAGAACCTATCGCTATGATATTTTGAGTGACCTTGCGCAAACGCAAGGATTCGATAAAGTGGTGTTGGCACATCATCAAGACGATGCAGCGGAAACCTTGTTACTACAATTACTTCGCGGCACTTCCTTGCAACATCTTGGGCTCAACAAAGAGCTCCATTGGAAGGGAGTGTTATTTGAACGTCCCTTTTACACATTGACGAAAACTCAAATCCATGAATATGCCAAAGCGAACAAAATTGCCTATAAGGAAGATGCAACAAATCAAAGCGATGACTACTTGCGCAACCGGTTGCGTCATAACATCATTCCGTTATTAATGAACGAACAACCCAAATTCACCGAAAAAGTTGCTCAATTAGCAACCCAATCTTCGGCGTTAAAAGACTATTTCGATCAAGCAACAACCGCGTTGTTTGAGCAAAAGTCTCGCTCGATGTTTCAATCCACAGCGCCCATCCTTCAAGATCATACGCTACTTCGTTGGTGCCATGCGTATCAGATCGAACCTCATACCAATTTGATTCAGTTGTTGAAGCGAGTCTTGTTGTCAAACGAACCCCAAACTAAGGTCCAATTATCCCCCTCGTTATGGTGTGTTGTAACATATGATCTCATTGCATTTACCCAGCCATTCACTCGTCCATCATTTCACATCGAAATCAACGCACATGGCGAATATGAACTACCAAATCATGATATAGTAATTATTAGCACTACCAAGCCAGACCAATCAGAAGGCTTCATTACAATAACAAGTCAAGACGCCCATTTTCCACTACAAATCCGTACTCGACTCGATGGTGATCAATTGTTGCTACCTTACGGACACAAATCACTCAGTGATTGGTTGATTGACCACAAAGTGCCAAATCAACAGCGTGACACGATGTGGGTGTTAGCTAAAGCAAACAATGTATTGTGGATTCCCGCGATGACGTACCAAGTCGCACAATCAGAATCACCCTCACTATATGTAAAAATAAAGGATAGTACATATGAACAAACTACATGAAGTGATTGAAGAGGTTTTGGTCTCAGAAGAGGAAATTCAACAAGCATGTAAACGGTTGGCAGCTCAAGTCTCACAAGACTACAAAGACAAAGAACCTTTGATGGTTGGATTGTTGAAGGGTTGTATTCCATTTATTGCTGATTTGACAAGACAAATGGACATCAATGTCCAAATTGACTATATGGCAGTCTCTAGTTATCACGGAGGAAGTAGTCAAAGCAATGAAGTGAAAATTGAAAAAGATTTAAAAACCAGTGTCGAAGGTCGAAATGTCATCATTGCTGAAGACATTGTCGATTCTGGAGCAACATTGCAAAAAGTCATTGGTTTGTTTGAGTACCGCGGCGCCAAAAGTGTTGAGGTTGTGACTTTATTAAACAAACAAGCTGGTAGAAAAATCAGAATGATTCCCAAATATGTTGGCATCGAAATCCCAAACAAGTTTGTCGTTGGTTATGGATTAGACTGGGCCGACCATTACCGAAATTTACCCTATATAGGGGTTGTTAAGAAAGAGCTATTGTAGAAGAGGTGCAATATGGCACAAATTAAGCGTCCAAAAAAACGTAATTTAAACATCGGGGATTTGATCCTCGTTTTGATCTTGATTGGTATTATTGTTGGCGTCTATACGTCCTTCATGAATACCGAAGCACAACCCGTCGAATTTACATACAGCGAGTTCATTGAGTCGATTGAAGCAGGTGACGTAATTCGTGTAGAAACGGTGCCTGAGGCTGGTGAGTTCAACACAGGAATTTATAATGTTTCTGGACAACTTGTCGATGAAACAAGTTTCTTCACCAAAATTCCCACCACTGAAACTTACAACAGCACCCTTCGTTTACTACAAGCCAATGAGATTCCATTCTCCATCCGCTCCGTCAATAATGTCAACTTCTTATCGATCATTTCTTGGTTATTCCCATTGGTATTAATTTTTGGAGCATTCTTCTTCTTGATGCGAAACTCCGGAGGTTCTGGTGCTGGAAACCGCGCCTTTGACTTTGGGAAATCAAAAGCAACGATGCAAAAAGGGAAAACAACATCGTTCAAAGATGTCGCTGGACTCGATGAAGAAAAAGGGGAGTTAGAAGAGATTATCGACTTCCTTAAAAACCCGAAAAAATATCTTGATATCGGTGCCCGTATTCCCAAAGGTGTGTTATTGATTGGACCTCCAGGAACCGGAAAAACATTGCTTGCCCGTGCTGTAGCAGGGGAAGCGGATGTACCATTTTATTTGATCTCTGGTTCAGACTTTGTTGAAATGTTTGTTGGGGTTGGGGCAAGTCGTGTCCGTGACATGTTTAAAAACGCCAAAGCAACGGCACCATGTATTGTATTTATCGATGAAATTGATGCGGTAGGTCGTCAACGCGGTGCAGGAATGGGCGGCGGTAACGATGAACGCGAGCAAACATTAAACCAATTACTCGTTGAAATGGATGGCTTTGGTACAAACAGTGGAATCATTGTCATTGCTGCAACAAACCGTCCTGACGTTTTGGACCCTGCATTAACTCGTCCTGGTCGCTTTGACCGACAAATTACAATTAACAATCCTGATGTCTTAGGCCGTGAAGCAATCTTAAAAGTTCACGCAAGAAACAAAAAAGTATCCAAAGATGTCACATTAAAAGAAATCGCTCGCCGAACTCCAGGGTTTAGTGGAGCAGACTTAGAAAACTTAATGAACGAAGCTGCACTGCTAGCAGCAAGAGATAATCGTAAGAATCTTGCGTTAAACGATATCGACGAAGCCGTCGACCGAGTGATGATGGGTCCGGCGAAGAAATCTCGCAAGTACACTGCAAAAGAACGAGAACGAGTGGCTTATCACGAAGCGGGTCATGCGGTCATTGGACTACGTATGAGTCATGCTAGTGTCGTTCATAAAGTAACGATTGTTCCACGCGGACAAGCGGGTGGCTACAACTTAATGCTTCCCGATGAAGAAACCTTCCTGGAAACAAAATCATCCTTAGAAGACAAAATTTCAGGCTTCATGGGTGGTCGTGTTGCGGAAGAAATTATATACAATGATGTGTCAACTGGTGCCCACAATGACTTCCAACGAGCAACACAAATTGCTCGTGCAATGGTTACTGAGTATGGAATGAGTAGTCTAGGCCCCGTGCAATATGAACGCTCAAATGGTCCAGTATTCTTAGGACGAGATTACACGAAATCAAGAGATTTTTCCGACAAGGTCGCTTTTGATATTGACAATGCGGTTCGTGAAATCATTGATGCAGCGTATCAACGAAGCAAAGATATGATCAACGAGCATCGTACCTTGCTTGATACCATTACGCATTATTTACTAGAAATCGAAACGCTTACGTTTGAAGACATTGAAGAAATCGATAAAACCGGAAAACTTCAGTGGTGGGATGACAAGCGCGCAGAGGAAGTTACAGAACCAGTGATTGGAGATACCAAAGAGAACGCTGCCTAGCGCTCTCTTTTTTCCTTATGAGAATTGATAAATATTTGAAAGTATCCAGAATTATCAAACGGCGAACAGTGGCTAAAGAACTGCTTGATTCCGGAAACGTAACCCTCAATCAACAACGTGCTAAAGCTTCTGCTGTGGTTGAAATAGGTGACACAATTTCCATCAAATATGGCGCTAAAATGATTACTCTTCAAGTAACAAACATTCAAGAAATTGTCCGTAAAGAAGAGGCATCTTCGATGTATCAGTTACTCCAAGAGACTATGATATAATGGCTTTGGTTAAAGGAGAATCATGAAACGTTCAGAACAAGAACTCGTCCGTATTGAGAAAGCAAATGAATTAACAAACAAAGGGATTGATCCATTTGGACAAGCCTTTTCAATCACGCATTTCTCAACCCAACTTAAAGATGCGTTTGATCAATATACCAAACAAGAACTTGAAGAGCTTACCCAAGAGCCCGTTCGTGTCGCAGGGAGATTGCGTACAATACGTGGAAAAGGGAAAGCAGGCTTTGCTCACTTGCAAGACCGTGATGGTCAAATTCAATTGTATGTCCGACAAGATGAGATCGGTGAGGCAGCCTTTGACGTATGGGACGCAGCTGACTTGGGAGACATTGTCGGTGTAACTGGCATCATGATGAAAACCAACATGGGCGAATTAACAATCCATGTCAAAGAGTATACTCACCTTACCAAAGCGATTCGACCACTACCAGAAAAGTTTCATGGGCTAGTTGATATCGAAGAACGATATCGTCGACGATATGTTGATTTGGTAATGAACGATGACGTGCGAGACACGTTCAAAAAGCGTAGTCAAATCATTCAATCCATTCGCACTTATTTAACAAATCTTGACTATTTAGAGGTCGATACACCCGTCTTGCATCCTGTGTTAGGAGGCGCATCAGCGCGTCCATTTACGACTCACCACAACCAACTTGATATGCCGTTTTATTTACGAATAGCGGTAGAACTTTATTTGAAGCGATTGATTGTTGGCGGATTGCACGGTGTGTTTGAAATTGCGCGAACATTCCGTAACGAAGGTGTTAGCTACAAACACAATCCTGAATTCACCATGCTTGAATTGTATTTAGCATATTCTGATTTAACAGGGATGATGGAGCTGACCGAAGCGCTATTGAAATCAGTCACTCAAGAGGTTCTTGGAACACTAGAATTTGATTACCAAGGACAAACAATCCGCTTCGCAGGACCATGGGCAAGTGTCCATATGGTTGATGCGATACGGGCAAAAACGGGCATCAACTTCTTTGACACCATCAGTTTAGACCAAGCAAAAGCTCTGGCTGAAAAACATGAAATACCACTGCAGCCACACTACCAAGTGGGTCATATCATCAATGAATTCTTTGAGACGTTTGTCGAAGAAACCTTGATTCAACCAACATTTATTTATGGTCATCCTGTCGAGATTTCTCCCTTAGCAAAGAAAAGTTCAGATCCTCGATTCACTGAACGATTTGAATTATTTATCGGAACAAGGGAGTACGCTAATGCATTCAGCGAATTGAACGATCCTATCGAACAACGAGCTCGCTTTGAATCGCAGCTTCAAGAAAAAGAACTTGGCAATGCTGAAGCAACCGAACTAGATATTGATTACATTGAAGCACTTGAATATGGCATGCCACCAACTGGTGGGTTGGGGATTGGGATTGACCGGTTTGTTATGCTGCTTACCAACCAAGCAAGCATTCGAGACATCTTGTTATTTCCACACATGAAGAAACGATAAAAAAGCTGACCAATGGGTCAGCTTTTATTCATCATCACTAATGTCCATGTAACTTTCAAACATCGACGGAATACTTACATAAGGTTCTTTCGCTTCCAAATACAACGATTCAATTTGGCTATAAATATAATCAGACAACGGCTTTTGATGAAGCAGCAATCCTTGAAGCAATAACAAGTATTGTTCACATGCTTCTTTGATGTCATCATCCAACACAGCATCCATATAAAAGTCTGATAAATCCATCATATAGTTATACAATACTGATTGTTGTTCGATGGCATCCAAAGACACTTCAAGCATTAATTGCTCTAAGGTAAATATTTGTTCATTCAAATACTGAAAGCCCCACTGAAACACTTCCAAATCTTCATCAGTGATTTCTTCAAATGTTTGAATCAACCCCAAAACAGTTAATACACTCTCAAGCCGCAAGTAAATAAGTGAGTCATGTTCTTGAAGATAACTGATAATGGTCAGTTTTTCTTCCATCCAATGTTGGAAGTCTTGCAAGATTGTCATGCGCGATTGATTGAGCCGAAGATGGTCATTTTTTCTTTGACTGTTGCTTTGATCGATTCCATCCCTGGAGCAATGATTTTTCTTGGGTCAAAGCCTTTTCCGATTTTGTCTTTACCTTGTTCAAAGTATTCACGTAATGTTTGGGCAAAAGCGTATTGCAGCTCGGTATTCACGTTGATTTTTGATACTCCAAGGGCAATTGATTCTTGAATCATTGCTGCTGGAATTCCAGTACCACCGTGCAAGACAAGTGGCATTTGGCCTGTTAATTGTTGTACTTCCTTTAATACGTCCAAACGTAGTCCTGGCCAGTCTGCTGGATAGGACCCATGAATGTTTCCAATCCCAGCTGCGAGTAAATCAACACCAAGGTCAGCAATCAACTTACATTCTTGTGGGTCTGCAACTTCACCGTTTCCGATGATGCCATCTTCTTCACCACCAATGGCCCCAACTTCTGCTTCGACACTAATGCCTTTGGCATGAGCCATGGCAACGATTTCTTTGGTTTTTTGAATGTTTTCTGCGATCGGGTAATGGGACCCATCAAACATGACCGATGAAAAACCAGCGTCCATACATTCAATGGCTTGTTCATACGACCCGTGGTCCAAGTGCAAACAAACGGGAACCGTTATTTTCAGTGACTCGACCATTGCTTGAACCATACTTGCGACGGTTTTGAATCCCCCCATGTATTTCCCCGCTCCACCACTACAACCTAAAATAACCGGACTGCGCATCTCTTGAGCAGTTTCTAAAATCGCTTTGGTCCATTCCAAATTGTTGATGTTGAATTGACCCACCGCATACCCTTCTTTGCGTGCGGTTTGTAACATGTCTCTTGCGCTAACTAGCTTCATGGTGTTCTCCTCTTGATGGATTCTTTGACGAAGGCTGTAAATAATGGATGCGGACGATTGGGTCGTGAAAGAAACTCTGGATGAAATTGCCCTGCAATAAAGAATGGATGATTTGGCAACTCAATCATTTCTGCCAAACGAGTTTGTGGATTGATCCCACTAAAGACCATTCCATGATCGATCAACTGTTGTTTATAGTCATTGTTAAACTCATAACGATGACGATGGCGCTCTTGAATCAGTGTGCTTTGGTAGACCTTATGAGCAAGTGTTCCTTCTTGAATTTCGCAATCGTATAATCCTAACCTTAGTGTACCACCATAATCGATGCCTTCATATTGTTCCGGTAAATAATCAATCACTGGGTGAGGTGTATTTTCATCAAGTTCTGTCGTATGTGCGTCCAAGCCAACAACGTTTCTAGCAAACTCAACCACCGCCATCTGCATTCCTAAACACAATCCCAAATAAGGAATGTTATTTTCGCGAACGTATTTGATGGTTGCGATTTTACCTTCCATCGCACGCGGACCAAATCCACCCGGAACGATGACACCTTGGACACCATGTAGTTTTTCAGCAATGTTTGCTTCATCCACGTCTTCGGCTTGAACCCACTGAATCTTAATCAATGTTCCTAGTTCTATTCCACTATGGATCAATGATTCACTTACGGATTTGTATGCGTCATGCAATGATACATACTTGCCAACAATCGCAATGGTCACCGACTCGGTTCGTCGATCAATCTTATGCGCAAGGGTTCGCCACTCGGTCAAATCAATCGGGTTATCATAGCCAAAATGATCACAAACAATTTGGTCTAGTCCTTCCTCATGGAGTAACAGTGGTACTTTATAAATGCTAGAAGAATCTCTAGATAAGACAACATGCGATTCAGGAACATCACAAAATAACGCGATTTTTGCCTTCGCATTTTGAACCAATTCTTCGTGTTCTTTTTCACTGCGCAAGACAATCACTTCAGGATGAATCCCCAGCGATCGTAGTTCTTTAACACTGTGTTGCGTTGGTTTGGTTTTGATTTCTTTGGCCGCTGCCAAATAAGGGATTAACGTCACATGAATGTATAACGTATTCTTGGTGCCAAACTCTCTGCGTGCTTGACGAATTGCTTCCAAGAACGGAAGACTTTCAATGTCACCAACGGTACCACCAATTTCAGTAATAATGACATCTGCATCTTCTTCTTCACGTGCTCGAAGTAACATTTCTTTGATTTCATTGGTGACGTGAGGAATGACTTGAATCGTTGCTCCCAAGTAGTCACCACGACGTTCGCGACGAATCACATTGGAATAAATTTTACCGGTTGTAATTGAGGCGTTTTTCGATAACACAATGTCAGTAAATCGCTCATAGTGCCCCAAGTCTAAATCTGTTTCCGCTCCATCGTTGGTCACAAAAACTTCACCATGTTGATATGGCGACATGGTCCCTGGATCAACGTTAATGTATGGATCGAATTTTTGCATAAACACTTTTAGTCCGCGATTCTTTAATAAGCGTCCCAAAGATGCCGCAACAATCCCTTTGCCAAGGCTAGAAACAACGCCTCCAGTGACAAAGATAAACTTGGTCTCTTTCATATTCCCTCAAAAATAAAACTCTCTCGAACGAGAGAGTTTAGATAGGCTCTATTGTAGTATATCAAACACAACACTAATTGGTAGGACTATTTCTTATCTTCTTCGTCATAGAGTTCTTCATAGTCATCCATGACTTCTTCGTAATCGTCTTCTTCGTCAATATCAATGTCTTCTTCTTCAACGTCTTCGATCTCTAACCCAGTAATTTCTGAATCATCAACTTCTTCATCATCGTCATCATCGAGTGCTAGTTCGTCATCATCCAACATGATATCATCGTCCAAGTCGTCATCATCATCGTCATCAAACAGTAACTCATTGTCTTCAGTTTCATCCAATTCATCGATGTCCAAATCAATGCTATCTTTCAACGCTTTGTCACGGCGAAGTTGCGCACGTTTCTCAGAGCGTTCGGCTTTTCGAGCTTTCAGTTCTTCTGGATCAATAAAAAACGAAGCGTCTTTATCCCACATATCTGTCGGTTGACGTTCTTTTAAATCCCAATTGTTATCACCGGTGTACACAAAGAACGCACTCAATGATAAATCACTATAAAAACGAGCAATGTTATGCTCTTTTTGAGAATCATTGAAGCCCAATTCTTCAACAACTTCTTCATAAATTTTTATGAATGGTTGCGGAGAACGTTTGCGTTTCATCACGCCAATGGCAGTTTCTAACATGGATCGATGAATGGTCATTCCTATCTCCTTCGTGCACTATTGATTGTATCAAAGAAAGTGACTAAATCAAGCCAAAAGAGCTCAATTTATTTTTGGCGGACTTGGAAAAATGATTGTTACCGTCGTCCCTTGTCCAACTTCACTTTCTAAGAACATCTGACAGCGGTTATTTTCAACGATGTGTTTGACGATGGATAATCCAAGTCCCGTTCCCCCAGTTGCTCGAGAACGGTCTTTATCCACACGATAAAATCGTTCAAAGATTCGCCCTTGTTCAGCGTCAGGAATACCAATTCCAGTATCAATGACTTGCAACACCGTACGGTTATTTTCTTCAAAGACACGAATATCAATTGTCCCCATGTCGGTATATTTAATCGCGTTGGTTGTGAGATTCAAGATAATTTGACGCAACTGGAAGTTATCAAAATGCACATACAACTCTTCATCAACCACCACTTGAAATGCAACTTCGGGGTGCAGTTGGTGTTGTAAAATCGCCACAACATCCTCAACCACCGGTTTGACCTCAATCAATTCAGCTTTGCTAATTTGACCGGTTGCTTCAAGTTCCGATAACATCAAAATATCGCTGATTAAATTATTCAACCGTTCTGCTTCACGTTCAATAATGTTTAAAAAATCTTTATATTTTTCATCACTTGGATCCATCGTTTGCAGCGTTTCAGCAAACCCACGAATCGACGTTAATGGGGTCTTTAATTCATGGGTAACGTTCGAAACAAAGGTTTGTTTCATTGAATCAAGATTGACAACCTTAGTAACATTTTCGATGCTCACAATTTTCCCAATCGTCTCCCCAAGCGACATAATAACAATACCTCGGTAATTGTAAATCAACCCATTGGTCTGTTCGATATACTTTTTTTCAACAAACGGTTCTTGATCCAGTAAATCAATCACTTCCAAAATCGTTCGATCATACACATTTGCGCTAAGATGCAGTTCCTTTAAGTCTTTACGCAGATGATACATCTCATTAAATCGCGGATTGGAAAAAATGATTTTTCCTTCCAAATCAATCGCAACAAGACCATTACGTAACGAGTTCAATATCGCTTCAAGTTGACCTTTGCGGCTAGCATACTTTTTGTTAATGGTCTCAATATAATTCCCCAGTAGCTTCATGTCACTGACATACAATTCGTCAGAAAAGTTTTCGGGATATTTTTCATTCTTAATAATGGCTTCGGTCATGTCGCGAAGTCCTTTTTCATAGGTCTCAAGCTGACGTTCATCTTTCGTCCGAAAGTAGAAAAAAGCAGCGCTCAAAATGCTGACGCTGCCAAGCAAAACAAAAGCAATCACAACTTCGCTGTTTGGTCCAATTAGAATAACGACAGAAACAAGGAGTACTGTCAGGATACTAAGGATGCTATATCGTAGAAGCGAGGTTGTTTTCATTAATGCTCCTGAATAAACTTATAACCTTCTCCTATAATTGTAACCAAATATTTTGGATTTTTAGGGTTTGGTTCAATTTTTTTTCTAACATTCAATACATGAACGTCAACCGTTCGACTTTCCCCTAAATAATCGTAGCCCCACACATCATTCAATAATTGTTCGCGGCGAATGACACGGTTAGGGTTTTGAATCATAAACAACAATAAGCGAAATTCTTTGGTTGTAAATCGAACTGGTTTGCCACTTACAAGTACTTCAAATCGGTCTTCATTGATTTCAAAATCAGCAAATTTATACGCTGCTCCGCCCGACGAGGACGTCGAACTACGACGCAAAATCGACTTCACTCGCGCAATCATCTCATGGACGCGAAATGGTTTTGTAATGTAATCATCCGCCCCAAAGTTCAACGCTTGAACGACATCACCTTCTTCTGATTTTGCAGTAAGCATCAAAACTGGAGTTGTATTCAAGTCTTTGTGTTCACGAATGGACTTTAAGACTTCAATGCCACTAACCAAAGGTAACATCTGATCTAAAATGACCAAGTCGTAAGACCCCTCTTTGATTTTTTGCATTGCAGTTCGTCCATCAAACGCAGTATCGGTGGTAAATCCGTTGAGCTTTAAATTATAGTCAACCAACTCAACAACATTGGGTTCATCATCGACAATTAAGATTTTCACGCTTTATATTCTCCACTTACGGTAAAGATAATCCACTCCGAAATATTTTGAGCATGATCGGCTAACTTTTCCATGTATTTCGCAATCGTTAATTGCGATACCAATGAATTCACTTGCATGGTATCGGTTTGCACTTTCAGTGCTAATACAATCTTATCCTTTAATCGGTAATA
This sequence comes from Bacilli bacterium, assembly GCA_018401215.1. Taxonomy (GTDB): domain Bacteria; phylum Bacillota_I; class Bacilli_A; order MAG-NZ; family MAG-NZ; genus M30B81. The sequence goes on from JAGYLA010000002.1 coordinate 54,930, forward strand.
TGCTTGATCAATCGTATCATCGTATTCGATGACATCGTACGCACCTTTTAAATCTTCGTTCACAAAACTACGAACAGAATCCCCCACCATCTTACGAACGTCTTCGGCAAGCGCAACAATTTCTTCGTCGATTTCACTGTATGCAAATTCCTTGAGTGTAATAATTGCCTTACAAACATCCGCAGTGATGTCACCGATGCGTTCCAAGTCAGTTAAGATTTTATGCACGGAAGCAACCGTGCGCAAATCTTTGGCGACCGGTTGATTACGCGCGATAAACAAAATACAGTCATGGTCAATTTTGATTTCCATCGCGTTGATTTGTTCATCACGGTCCATGACCCGTTCTGCTAATTTCAAATCACGTTTCTTTAACGCCATAATCATGTCGACAATTGCCTCATCGACCAGCGTCATCATTCGACCAAGCGATTGATAAATGCCTGATAAATCTGCATCAATTTTTATGTTTGCCATATGTCTCTCCTACCCGAAGCGTCCTGTGATGTATTCTTCGGTCTTGGGATTTTGAGGTGTTGCGAATAACTTATCTGTGGCACCAAATTCAATTAGTTCTCCTAACATGAAGAAGGCAGTATTATCTGAAATACGAGCCGCTTGCTGCATGTTGTGGGTGACAATGACAATCGTATACAACTCTTTCAATTCAACAATCAAGTCTTCAATCTTTTGCGTCGCGATGGGGTCAAGGGCTGACGTGGGTTCATCCATCAAGATGACTTCAGGTTCCATCGCGATGGTTCGTGCAATACATAAACGTTGTTGCTGTCCTCCTGAAAGTCCCATCGCAGATTCTTTCATCCGGTCTTTGACTTCGTCCCATAACGCAGAACGACGTAAGGACTGTTCAACAATCTCATCCAATTGTGCTTTATTTTTCACGCCTTGGCAACGAGGACCGTAGGCGATGTTGTCATAAATGCTCATCGGAAACGGATTGGGTTTTTGAAACACCATTCCAACTTTGGTACGAAGTTCAATTACATCATAATCTTTTGCGTACGCATTTTGACCTTCAAACTCGATATTCCCATCAATTTTGCATTCAGGAATTAAATCATTCATGCGATTTAAGATGCGAATAAACGTACTTTTCCCACATCCTGATGGCCCAATAAATGCTGTGACCTTATTTCGTTCAATCGTCATATCAATGCCTTTGATGGCTTGCGTTTGACCATAATACAAGTTGATATTTTTTAATTCAAAAATTGCATCCATATACTCCTCCTAATACATCGCTTTCGATAATCGTTTGGCTAACAGTTTAATCACAAAGTTCATAACAAATACAACACCCAAGATAATAATCGCGATCGCACTCGCTAACTCAAAGTTCGGTTTTTCCCCTTGCATGACAGTCCATATATGCACCGCGAGTGAGGTCGATCGTTCGGTCAAAATGATTTCATCCTTGATGGCCGCCCCTGTTGCGTAAATCAATGCGGCAGACTCACCAATGATTCGACCAACGCCAAGCAGTACTCCCGTTAAAATACCCGGTACGGCGCTAGGAACGACAACCTTAAAAATGGTTTGCGTTTTAGATGCACCAAGCGCTAAGGATCCTTGACGCAAATCATTTGAAATGACTTTCAATGCTTCTTCGGTGCTCTTAATGATTGTTGGTAATAAAATAACCGCCAGTGTCAATGCGCCAGAGATGACCGAACCCCCTGCTGTTTGTATTGTGTTATTTAGTAGTGGGATAAACAACGCAGCCCCAAGCAATCCATAAATAATCGATGGGACCCCGGTCAATAAATCGACCATCGTTCGAATCGTATTCGTAAAACGATTTCGTTTTGCGATTTCATTAAAGTATATGGCTGTTGATACCCCAATTGGAATCGCAATGAGCAATGTCATTCCAATTAAGTATAACGTCGTAATCAATGAACCTCGAATTCCGTCACCGCGTGATTGGATTGAAATTTCATCAATCACATTCGCTTGATTCACAATGGTCGCAATTTGTTCAGCGCCATTACGACCCAAGAAGATTGCTGTATCGGTAAATCCTTTTTCAATAGTAAATCCAGGTCGAACTTCAATCACTAAATGATTGCCAAATTCGTCAAATCCATTCTTATCCAAGCTTTGATTGAATGGCGAATCGGGATGGACATAGCCGATTTCTACGGCTTCATTTCCTGCACGGTTGAAGGTGTCCACAAATCCTAACCCCCAACGCTCTGAATAAAATAATTCCAACTCACCGGTATACCCTTCTAGCGGATAATTTCCTGGAGCCGTTTCCACATACACATCCGTATTGAATGTTCGAGAATCTCCCATGATCAAATCCAAGCTAACTAGTCCGATTCCGTTGGACACCACGTACCAAATGATTGTCGCAAGAACCAGTGCACCTATTGAACCCAATGTATAGATCACACCACGAACAAAGTTGTCTTGGCGTTGTCTAAGCGCTTTATTGTTCATGAATACCACCAAGACGTTTCATTACAAAGTTTAAACTTAAATTGGTAATCACGATTACGGCCATCAAGACAAGTCCAATTGAGAATCGAATATCATAATCAATTCCTGTTGTATCCTTGATTCCAAGTAGCATACGAGACGTTAACGTAGCAGTCGTCCCTAACGGGTTTAATTGAATACCAGCAAATAGATTTCCTGACACCAGAGCAACCGCAGTCGCTTCACCAAGGGCTCGTCCAACGCCCAAAATGATTCCTGCAAAAATACCACTTTTGGCTGCCGTCAAAACGACTTTCATATAAGTTTGAATGTCTGATGCACCAAGGGCTAATGACCCATCAATAATTGTTTTATCGACTGAACGAATCGAAGTTTCAGAAACAGCAGTAATCGTTGGCAGAATCATAATCGACAAGACAATGACTGTTGACAACAACGATAATCCTGCGGCCGTTTGATAATCGAAGAATCCTGCAACGAACACAACGAATTGGGTAATGATTCCTAAGCCAAATACCCCATAAATAATCGAAGGAATGCTGGCAAGCAATTCAACTACCGTTCGCATTACATTAGCAAGACGTTTTGGTGCAACTTTTGCAATAAACAACGCGGTAAACACGCTCACAGGCACACTTAGCATAATGGCTAGAAATACGACAATCAATGTATTGATAATCGCAAATCCAATCCCATAATCACTAGACAATCCAAGTGTGCCACCTAACCACTGGCTACCTGTTAAAAACGAAATTGGATTCACTGGATCTAAATCAACAGTTCCTTGTTGGAAATTATAGCCCTCGTAATTCAATAAAAATGGGCTGAGCCCTTTGAAGGCAATAAATACAATGATTAACACAATAAACGAAGCCGATAAAATCGCACTTGCCATAAAGATGGCTTGCGTGACTCCATCAATCGTGTTTTTGCGTTTAATGTTTTCTTTGGTGACCACATCGCGAATCGATATCATAATTTCTCCTAAAATTTACACCGTTAGTTCCAATGGAAAACACTACTTCAATAGTAGTGTTTTCAGAAAGGGTTCTTTAATTATTAACCAATTAATTCAGACCAGTCTGTAACAGTACCATCATAAATTGATTTTACTTGTTCTTTGGTCAAACTTTCAATCGGGTTGTCTAAGTGTCCAATGACAACGATTGCATCAATTGCCATAACACCTTTACGACGAGCTGGTTCTGTATCTTTAAATTCTCGGGATGCGAACCCTATATGAATGCTTAACCCATCATCAATTGCACTTGCATCGCCGTTGGTTCCTCGGAACCCATTTGACGATCCAGTATGGTTATGTTCTGGTTCAACATTTCCGCAGTTGGTGGAGAATCCAGGGCTAATATCTTTGGCAATCGATTCAACTGAATCGGATCCACCAATTTTTAGTGTCAATCTTGAATTGTCTTGAGCACAAATTGGATGTTGAGAACGAAGAGTGTTCCATGATTCCCCAGTGGATAAATCAACGATCCCACCACTTTGAGCAATACTTGCTTTTCCTTCACGAGATCCCAAGTAAGCAACAAATGCTAATGATAATTGTTCGTACGCTTGTGCGTCTGCTCCATACACGGAATAGTCATCACGAAGCATCCAGTTGAAACGTCGGGATAATGCATAGGTTCCGTTGAGAACGTTTGCTTCCGTTGGTTCGACTCCATTGAAGGAGAAACCACGGAACAAGTTGGTATCTAGAGTTGATAAGGATACATATCCAACGGCATAAGGGTCAATTTGAACCGCATTGGTTTGGTCCAAGTTCCCTGCGATGACGAATCCTGCCGCTATCACAGCATCATTTGCGACGGCTTCATCAAACCCAATCCCCTCCATAAACCCTGCGCGGGTTCCTGAAGAGGTATCACGAGTGTAAACACGGATCGATCCAGCGAACGAATCGTCTGCAGTTTCACACGCGGTTAGTCCAACAACTAATGTGAGTGAACTTAATAAGATTAGAAACTTTTTCATTATTACTCCTGTTTTTTTATTTGTACAAGCCCATTGTAAAAGGGGGTCGTAAACCCCCTGTTTTGTTTATGTAAATTTAGTGTTAATCATCCTAAGAATGAAAATACATCAACATCCAAGACGACAACAATGATGTAATAAGCAATTCCACCAATTAGTAAAACAGATACGATTCCTTTTGTTTTTTTCAAAATATACTTGATCAATGCTACAACACCTAGCACCATTAACGATAATGCTCCAGTCAACAATAGTACTTGGTTCAATGAGGATTGATTCAAGAAATATTCATCAAATAATGCAAGCAACTCATTACCGCCAAACCATTCCAATACTAGTGTTTCTAATAATCCAATCAAAAAATCAATCACGTTTCATTACCCGTCTTCCTTCTAGTGCGCGGCGCAAAGTAATCTCATCCGCATATTGTAAATCTCCACCAGCAGGCAATCCTTGGGCAAGTTGAGACACTTCAATATCCACATCCTTTAGTAAGCGCTGGATGTACAAACTTGTCGTCTCACCATCGACGGTAGAATTCAGTGCCAAAATGACTTCTTTGATCGATGGGTCTTTCAATCGTTCAATCAAAGAACGTAAATTAATGTCTTCTGGACCGCGTCGCTTTAGCGGCGCAATGGTTCCTTGAAGCACATGATAGACCCCATGAAAGGTATTGGCTTGCTCCACCACAAAGACATCTTTGGTGTCTTCCACCACCATCAATAATTGTTGGTCTCTGGAAGAGTCGGAACAAATGCTGCAAGGCGTGACATCGGTAATCACTCCGCAAACAGGACAAAGGGTTAGTTCGTCATTGACCGATGCTAATCTAGTGTGAAACAACTCTCGTTCTTCTTGCGAGAGTTCGTTGACGGTAAATAGAGCAAGACGTTCAGCAGTTTTTTTTCCAATCCCAGGAAGCTTGGAAAACGAATCAACGAGATCTTGAAGTGGTTTTGGATATTTCATCTTATTTTAACTGCACGAGAGATTCACCAAATTCAGCAATCGCATCTTTGATCACTTCTGGTTCTTCTCGTGTCTCTTCTTCTAAGTGCAGTCCTTGAAAGGCAAAATCAGTGAGTTTTGGTGACATCCCAATGTTGAATTGTTCAAAGAATTCTTTGCGTTTGGATTCCCATAATTCTTCGGGTAAGGCAATGAAATCCAAATCGATTGAATATACTTTTTTCAACAATCGTTTAAGTTTTTTACGGACATCGGCACGCATTAACTTATTGACCATCACAACCGTTGGATACGTAATAATGAATTCATTTTGCCATACCGCTTTAAGATCTCCTTTGGAGAAATCTTGCGCTAAGGTAAAGACATTGGGTTCGGCTTGACGGTTGATTTCATCCCATTGGTTTTGGATGTTCGTTTTTTTGCGTTTTGATCCTTCTTTGTCTTTCATCGCATTCGACAAAATGTTCGCAAATTGGTTGACGTCATAAATCTTAACCCGCACCTTAGGTGCTGAGTTCACTTCCAAGACATCAGCAGCAACCGGTGCTGCTTCTATCACATCTTCTTTATTGTCTTCGGCCGGCTTAGCTTTCTTTACAATTGGAGTTTTTACTGTTCCTGTTGTTTCTAATTGTGATACACGTTCTGCCAAATCAGATTGAATTTGTTGTTTGGTATCTGCCATTCGAATTAATGTAATTTCTAAATACGTTCGCGGATTGTTGCTAGATTTCATCTCACGCTGCGCTTGCGAGAGAAAATCAACGAATTCGTAGATTTTTTCGTTACTCATTGACGTCGCTAATGCTTGAAATTGAGGTCGTTCAAAAATCGTTCGTTGTAAGCCCGATGTATCAATGTTTTTATACAACAAGACATCTTTCATAAATTGAATCATTTGATGGGTGATGCGGGATACTTCTTTTCCGCTTTCAATCAATTGATTTAAGAAGTTAATCGCATCGACACTTTTGTGCGCTAGTAACGCTTCGGTAATATCAACAATCTTCAACTCTGAAACACTTCCGGAGACTGCATGAACATCAACATCGGTGACGCGTTCATCAGAATACGACAAGGCTTGATCCAATAAACTAAGGGCATCACGCATTCCCCCTTCGGCCGATTCTGCAATCGCATCCATCGCTTCTAAGGTCACACTAATTTGTTCTTTTTCAATGACTTCTTTGAGTTTCTTTTTAATATCTTTAGTAGAAATGTCTTTGAAATCAAAACGCTGACAGCGAGAATGAATTGTCGCTGGCACTTTATGAGGTTCGGTGGTTGCTAAAATAAAAATGACGTGTCGAGGTGGTTCTTCCAAGGTTTTTAGTAATGCGTTAAAAGCCCCGATGCTAAGCATGTGGACTTCATCAATGATATAAACTTTATAGTTTCCTTGGCCTGGCGTATATTTAACTTTGTCACGAATTTCACGAATCTCGTCGACACCGTTGTTGCTTGCTGCATCGATTTCAATGATGTCTGAAAAGATGCCTTTACTGATTGCGACACAGTGATCACAAACACCACATGGTTCTGAGACCGGATATTCAATACAGTTCACGGTATTTGCAATAATCTTTGCGACCGATGTTTTCCCGGTTCCGCGTGGTCCAGTAAACAAATAGGCATGAGCAATCTTGTTGTCTTTTAAGGCGTTTTGAAAGGTACGGACAATGTGTTTTTGTCCGGCGACTTCGCCAAAGAATTTAGGTCGATAGGTCCGATATAACGCTTGATATGCCATAAAAAATTAGCCTCTAAACAGTAGCTTATTATATCATAGGCCCTGGAAAATCGAATGGTTGCCCTCAAGAAAACATTATGAAATAAGATATACTTAATCGTGAGGAAATCCACGTGGTTTACGATACAATTTGTGCCATCTCAACTGCATATGGAGAAGCTGGAATCGCTGTGATTCGAGTCTCTGGTGATCAATCGATTCGTTATGTGAATCGACTATTTTCGGGTGAGAACTTAGCGAAGGTATCTAGTCACACATTAACTCATGGATGGATCAAAGACTACCGCAACAACGATTTGGTCGATGAAGTTTTGGTGAGTGTAATGCGAGCTCCTCACTCCTTTACCAGTGAAGATGTTGTTGAAATCAACTGTCATGGTGGAATTTACATCACCCAGTACATCATCGAACTATTGCTTGAAACCGGAGCAAGGTTGGCAGAACCAGGAGAATTTACAAAACGTGCCTACTTGAATGGAAAAATCAACTTAACCCAGGCTGAGTCCATCATGGACATGATTGAAGCCAAGAGCAAAAATGCACTGGTTGTCGCAACCCAAGGGTTGAGTGGTGGAGTCGCTCAATTGATTAGTACCATCAAACACCGTTTGATTGATATTATTGGTGTCATTGAAGTGAACATTGACTACCCTGAATACGATGATGTTGTCGAATTGACCGATGACGTATTGACTCCTAAAATCTTCCAATTATTGAAACAAATCGATGATATTATTGAAAAATCTCAAACCGGTTTGATTATGAAACAGGGAGTAAAAACAGCCATTGTTGGACGACCGAATGTTGGCAAATCATCCTTATTGAATCTTTTGTTGGCCGAAGACAAAGCAATTGTGACAAGTGTGGCAGGAACGACTCGTGATTTGGTAGAAGGAACCTTGAATGTTCGTGGGTTATTGTTACACCTTGTCGATACTGCAGGCATTCACTCAACCGTCGATGAGGTCGAACAGATTGGCATAGGCCGTTCGTACAACGCAATGGATGAAGCGGATTTGGTGATTGTTGTTCTAGACTACGGTGCTAAGATGGACCAAACCGATCAAAAATTGCTTGACCGGGTTCGTTCAAAAACCCACATTGTTGTTGTCAACAAAGTAGACACCCCACGAAACACTAAGATGATTCACCGCCCCGATTTTATTTATCTATCTACGCTAACCAAAGCTGGATTAGAGAAGCTTCAAGATGAAATTATTGAAAAAGCGGGAGTCGCAAGTTTTCATAAAGACATTACTTACTTATCGAATACTCGACAAATCAGTAAATTAAAAGAGGCTCGCTTTGCCTTAAAAGAAGCCTTAGTCTCCGCTCAAGCAAGCATGCCTGTGGATATTATTTCGATTGATTTGCAGGCAAGTTATACTGCGCTGAATGAAATCCTTGGTGTCGAACAAACCGAATCAGTCATTGATGCGTTATTCGCTCGATTTTGTCTGGGAAAATAAAAAACGGACTATTTTTTTCCGTTTTTCTTTTTTAATAGCGATTTGATTGGTAATTGAACGCCTTCATTAAACAACTCTTTTTCTGTTGCATACCAGAGTCCATACGCAATGGGGGTAACTAACGGAACCGCGATTGTAGCATTTAAGATGGCTTGTTGAATCGATAACACATTATATGACGATTGAGTTAAGTCTCCACTAAATCCGGCATTTAACGCTACCGTCTCGCTTAGTAATGTGGCGGAAGCAACTTGTTGTAAATCGTAGACATCACTCAAGACAATAAATTCAAGAACATTCTCACTGGTGAGCTCTGGTACACCTTGCGTCGTATCAAACTCTTTTGGAGTATCGACTACAAGAACAAATTCATTGCTTTCACAATCAGTGACGGAGTCTCTTGCAAGGGATAAAAATCCAGCAAACACATTGGTTCCTGTAATTTGTCGAATCTCAGTACCGGAAATCAAATTGAATGAATTATCGGTTGTGACACAATAGACAAACGAATCTAATAATCCTACCGCAGGTTGAATAGCCCCATCCACTTCAATCAGATCTACTTCTCTAAAATAAATGAAGAGGTCTGTGTTTTGACTTGGTCTGTTTTGAATCAATCGATGTACATTGAATGAATACGAATCACGAATTTCAGAAATAACTGGTCGTTCCTCATACTCATTAGAGAAAATTTCTAACAGTTCCATTCCCACTTGTGTTTCGGTTTTGCCTTCAAACAACTCATCAAAATCAATATTAGTTCTTTGGCTAGTGTACGAGGCGGAGCCCACAGTAACCACGACGATTACGACGAGTGCTAACCATACTAATCCACGTATCTTCGTGTTTTTACTCATTTTGCCCCTCCTTTGTGCTTCATTATTATACAACAGCAAGGCTCTTGCCTCAACCTTTAAATAACGTGTTGAATTCAAGGAGGATGTAAGCGATTGCAAAATAATTCAAATTAGTGTAAAATAAAGCAAAGGAGGATTCTCTATGTCGATTCAATGGTTCTCTAAAAAAGAAACAGAACAAATTGCGACAATTTATGATTCCAACATCACATTAAACAAAGTCGCAAGTGATTATTTCAAAACTGCATTTTCCGTCATGCTTGGATTTGATGAAACATCGCAACACATCTTAATCAAGCCATTAGACAAGGATGCAACTCGCTTGGGTCACATCCCCGAAGACCAACGTAACCCCATTAGTGTGTGGCAAAGTTCCGCCCGAATTGCGAACAAAGCCTTTATTTCAAGACTTACTTCGCTAACTGGGTTACAATTTAAGAAGAGCAAGGCACATAAATTTGCTGCTGAATGGGACGATTCCAAGAAAGTCCTACGGATCAATCTTCAGGAGGAGAGAAGCTAATGTTATTAACCAATGAATTCATGCTATTAGTATGGTTGATTATTATCGTTGCTGCTTTTGTGATTGAAGTCTATACACAAGATTTGGTAACCATTTGGTTCTCACTTGGTGCGGTTGTTGCATTTATTGCTGGTTTACTCGGGCTGCCTGATTGGGCACAAATCGTTGTGTTCATCGCAGCAAGTACCATCTTATTACTATTAACTCGACCCATTGCCAAGAAATATATGGTGAAGAATACGGTCAAAACAAATGCGGATCGTTTGATCGGTAAAGTCGCCCGAATAACAAAACCAATCAAATTAAATGAGCGTGGCGAAGTATTTATTGACGGGAAATATTGGCTGGCATTCTCCCAAGAGGAGGAATCATTTAAAGTGGATGAACAGTGTAGAGTTTTGGCCATCGAAGGAGTTAAACTGCTTGTTGGCAAGGTGAAATAAGATGAATGGATTATTTGATTTAATTGGTGAATTGTTTAATAGTTTCTTTGGTTTCGTCGTCATTATTGGTATCTTGCAGTTTGTGTATCGAACGTTTATTGCAAATCGCAATCGACAAGGTCGTAACGATACCTTATTGCGGCCAACTAGAGTTGTTACCAACGAGTATGACATGGGTGCATCGGCAACTGATTCTGCCCAATCCATTCTCGATGTGTCAGCCTCTTCTAGAGACTACACCTCGTTTACCGAACGGGACATGTACCGAACTGCTATCGAAGAAAACATGACGTATTCTTATGGGGAAAAGGAAAAGTATGCAAACCCCAAAGAATTGTATCAATCAGGAATTATTAGCCGCAAGGAATACATGAGTATGATTTCGTCTAATCCTAAAGGAGGAAAATAATGGAATTTTTCGGACAGATATTCTTTTTAATTTTAGTATTATTGGTGCTTGGGGTCATCGCGGTTTCGGTCAAGATCGTCCCACAAGCAAGAGCGTATGTTATTGAACGACTCGGTGCGTATCATGGCACATGGGAAACAGGAATTCATTTCTTGATTCCGTTCGTTGATCGCATTGCTAAAAAAACAAGTTTGAAGGAACAAGTCATCGACTTCGCACCTCAACCTGTAATTACAATGGATAACGTCACGATGCAAATTGATACCGTGGTGTACTTCCAAATTACCGATTCAAAATTACTTGCTTATGGGGTGGAAAGTCCACTTCGTGCGATTGAGAACTTAACCGCAACAACCTTACGTAATATCGTCGGGGAACTCGAACTCGACCAAACGTTAACGTCACGTGATTTGGTCAACACGAAAATGCGTACCATTTTGGATGAAGCAACCGATCCATGGGGAATCAAAGTCAACCGTGTTGAGGTGAAAAACATTATGCCGCCGCAAGACATCCGTGATGCGATGGAAAAACAAATGCGTGCGGAACGTGAACGTCGTGAATCAATCCTTCGTGCCGAAGGGGAAAAACGTTCGGAAATCCTTCGTGCTGAAGGGGCCAAAGAAGCAGCGATCCTTCGTGCCGAAGCCGACAAAGAATCTCAAGTTCGTCGTGCCGAAGGGGAAGCCGAAGCGATTATCAAAGTCCAAGAAGCGAATGCTCAAGGGATTAAATTGATCAAACAAGCTGGCGCTGACAAAGCGTACTTGACACTCCAATCCTTTGAAACGATGAAAGTCGTCGCCGATGGTCAAGCAACGAAAATTATCATCCCAAGCGATTTACAAGGGATTGCTGGATTGATGGCGAGTGCCGCTGAACTCATTGAAAAAGCTCCCGTCAAAGCAAAAGCACCCAAAGTAGTTGAATAATAAAAAGGCCTAGAAATAGGCCTTTTTTAATACATTAGATGTTTGACAGTGCGAGGGAACGCAATGACATCACGAATATTCTCAACGCCAGTTAAATACATCACCAACCGTTCAAATCCAATCCCATACCCGGAATGAATCACACTACCATATCGACGAAGGTCCAAATACCATTCAAGGTCTGCTTGTGGGACGTTCATTTGTTTCATCCGCGCAAGTAGTGGTTCGAGTCGCTCTTCACGCTGGCTACCCCCAATGAGCTCTCCAGAGCCAGGCACGAGTAAATCCATCGCTGCAACGGTGGTTCCATCGTCGTTCAAGCGCATATAAAACGCCTTGATGTCTTTGGGCCAGTCAATTACATACACTGGTCCATCAAAATGTTGCACCAAATACTTTTCATGTTCTGTGGCCAAATCTCCCCCTTGGACAGGGGAATGATCAAACGTCACGTTCGCTTGTTGAAGTAACGTAATTGCTTCTTCGTGTCGAACAACAGCAAACGGCTTTGTTTTGACTTTATTTAATTTTTCAACCAAGCCTGGTTCAACATACTCATTAAAGAAATTCATTTCTTCAGGCGCATGGGTCATCACATACTCAATCACATATTTGATCATCGCTTCCGCGTTATCCATGTTTGCTTGCAAATCCGCAAACGCCATTTCTGGTTCAATCATCCAAAACTCTGCCGCATGAATCTTTGTGTTGGAATTTTCACTGCGGAAAGTGGGCCCAAAGGTATATACATTACGAAACGCTGGCAAGTAACTTTCCACATGCAGTTGACCAGTGACGGTTAAATTGGTCGCAACTTGGAAAAAATCTTGTTTGAAATCAACATCACCAGCCTTTGTCTTAGGCACTTGTTCCAGGGGTAATGTGGTAACACGAAACATTTCACCCGCACCTTCCCCATCGTTACTGGTTAAGATTGGTGTATGAACATGGACAAACCCTTGGTCTTGAAAGAACCGGTGAATCGCATGCGCAGTCAGTGACCTGACACGAAACACTGCGGTAAACAAGTTTGTGCGAACGCGTAAGTGCGGCAGCTCTCTAAGAAATTCTCTTGAATGCCGCTTTGGTTGAATCGGGTATTGTTCCAATGAATCACCAAGTAATGTCACTTGCATCGCTTTGATTTCATACGCTTGTTTGGCCTCTGGCGTCACAATGATGCTTCCTTGAACTTCAATCGCTGCGCCAACACGGTACTTTGCAATATTTGAAAAATCAACTAATTCATCATCAAATACCACTTGCACCGAAGTAAAACTGGTTCCATCTTGTAAATCGATGAACCCAAATTTCTTTTGCGAACGAATGTTTTTGATCCAGCCAGCCAACTGCACGACTTGACCGTCGTTTGGAGATATTGATAATTGACGAATGGTATCCATACTGCCTCCTATAGAAAACGCCCTCTCGTATGAAAGGACGAAATAACTTCGCGGTGCCACCTAACTTCATACATTTCTGTATGCGCTTACGTGATGATAACGGATTCAATCCGGTGACGTCTACTTCGATTTCTCGGTTCTTGTCACAGCTCCAAAGGGTTCAAAATAAATCGGTCTTCTTAGCCTTTCACCATCGCTAAGTCGCTTTGTTTCCATAATTTATTTTCGCTTTGTCGTCGCTACCGTAATTATACGTCAATTCTCTTCAGAGTCAACGAATTCTGGCAATGGGACCAATTGAACACTCGCAATCGAATCAAATGATTTGGTAATCTTATCACTTGTTGTATTGATCTTCTTCACGTCATCAGCAAGTGCATCAATGTCACGATTGAGTTTGCCCCAACGATCTTTGAATCGATTGAATTCTTGGGCAAGTTTACTGATTTGTAGTTGCATCTCTTTGGAATGTTTGTTGCGTTCTGCTTCTAAGACAATTGCTTCGACAATCGTTAATACTGATAATAACGTGGTTGGTGACGTAATCATCACATTGCGTTGTTGCGCATAATCGATCAATTCATAATGATAGGCATTGATTTCCGCAAAGATTGCTTCGGCCGGTAAAAACATGATGGCTTGGTCCGAGGTCTCCCCTAAAATAATGTACTTGGATGCAATCGCATCAATATGTTTTTTCACATCAGATTTAAATAATTTTCTGGCGTCCAAGCGTTCCCCATCCGTGAGCGCAGAGTCTACCATGCGGTTATAATTTTCCAAAGGGAACTTGGAGTCAATCGAAATCATCCCAATCGGTTCTGGCGCATACACCACTGCGTCCACCATCTTATCGTTTGATAGTTTGTGTTGCATTTTATACAGTTGTTCACGATCACCAAACGTGTTGGACAGTAATTGTTTTAACTGAACTTCACCAAACAAACCACGTGTCTTCTTGTCAGTTAATACACCTTGTAAATCGACAATACTAATCGACAATTGTTGAATGTTCTTTTGTGCTTCGTCAATTTTTGTAATACGATCAGCAATGTTTTGAAAGGTTTCGTTCGTTTGTTTGAATCCTTCGGTCAAACGTTCTTCGACCTTTTTATTGATGTCGTTCAAACGCTTTTCAATTTGATCATTCAGTTCTTTAAAATCGGTCGAAAGTTTGAGTTGAATGGATTGACCAAATTGTGTAATTTGATTGTTAATGTGTTCGTTATTTGTTTTGACGATGGTTGTCACATCATTTTTTAATTCCCCGTACTCACGTGAAATACGACTGCTAACTTCTTCTTTAAGCTGGCCAATTTCTTTGTTTAAAAATACGCGAGTTTCCATGCTATCTTTTGTATATTTTTCATTGTCAAAAGAGCCACTTGAGCGACCTAGTAGCACATACATCCCGACTGATAATAGCGGGGCTAGTATTCCAACAAGCAAGATTGCAATCCACGGTTCCATAATGACCTCAGTTTATCTTACCTTTTTTTATCACAGAATAAATGCGGGTTATAGAAAAGAGTCCGTTAGGACTCCTTCTTGACAGGTCGAATGACCAGATAACGATTGGGCTCTTCGCCCATCGATATCGTTTCGACATCTCTCCACTCCGTTAATTTTGCGTGGACGATGCGACGTTCATACGAATTCATTGGTTTTAATCTTGCTTCAATTTTTGACTTTGCGACTTCTTTCGCAGTTTTTGTGGCAAGAATTTCTAATTGTAAGATACGGCGTTCTTTGTATCCGCCCACATCAATCGTGATGTTTTGTGGTACGTCAGAAAACACATAACTTACTTGCTTACACAAAAATTGAAGAGCACTTAAGGTTTTTCCATCGCGACCAATCAAGATGGGATTATTGTCTGTTTCAATATTAAATACATAACCCCGATCATTTTCTACGACCTTGATGGTAAATGGCATGTTGAAGTTCACAAGTACATCGTTAAGATACATTGAAATGACTTCTTTGATGTCATCGGTCATTAATGCTTCAACTCGAACCGATTCTTGACGTTCTTCCATCACATTCAATTGAATGTATTTTGAACTCACCTGAAATTCTTCGACAGCGGTTCGCATTGCGGCTTCTAAGGTCGGAGCCTCAAATTCTAATCGTCTCATGCGCTTACCTTTAATTTTTTATCAGCAAGGCGATAATTGATCGTTGTTTGAATGAGTGAGTATGTATTCCCGAAAATCCAATAGATTCCAAGTGCTGCTGGCGAGATGTACGTAATATAGACCATCATCAACACCAAAAAATACATCATAAATTGAGTCTGTTTTTGCATTGCGGCTTGTCGTGTGTTTTTACGATAATCCGGGACATCTTTTTGTGTCTTTTTTTGACGGTTTTGGGTTATGGATGTCACTAAAAACATTGAGATTCCAGTGAGTAAGGGAATCAATAAATAGAACCAGTTGGATGCTAAACTCGTGGTCAATTCGACACTAACAATGCGAATCAAGTCCAATCCAAAAATTTCAGTTGAACCACCAAACGTCTCGATGTCCAAATAACCAGTGCCTATATTGTTTGGCAAACGGCGCACAGCATAATATACCGCCAAGAAAATTGGCAGTTGTAAGAATGGCAACAAACATCCCAATGGATTCACACCAAATTTTTTATACAATGCCATCGTTTCTTGTTGCATCCTTGCTTGTGAATCCCGATCGGTCTTGCCTTCATACTTTGCCTGAATCTTTTGTTGTTCCGGTTGCATGGCTTGCATCTTCATCGTCATGTCATTGCTTTTGGAATAAATCGGCCATCCTAACGTACGAACAACGAACGTTGTAAATAAGATTCCAAAGAAGAAATATCCCCCTAGAATTTGTGTTGACGTATACATCAACCAAGCGACAGGTAACACAATGTAATTGGTAAAAAACCCTTCGTTTTGTGTAATTGCACTATCCAGCACTTCTTGAGAAACACAACCAGATAACAAGAACGTCAACCCGAGCAATGTTCCTAAAATAATTAGTTTTTTATTCATGTTTTGCCTCTTTTTTCATCAGTCGTTGAAACAATTCTGCTAATGATTCTTTCATTTTTTCAAAACCAATGCCTTTGCAATTTGCTTTTGCGACAATTAAAAAATCAATTCGATGAAACTCTTCTTGGTGACGAGAAACGATATCTCTAACACGTCGCTTCATTTGGTTTCTCTCGGGGGCCGTTCCCCATTTTTTATTGACTGAAACCGCAAAGCGAAATGTATTATCGGTGCGAGGTTGATAATAAATCACGAAGTACTGATCACCTACAGTGTGACGCTTGGTAACCAGTTCCTTGATTTCCTCGCTTTTTTTGATACGAAATTGTTTTTTCATCTCAAAAAAAAACTTGAAAGAAGCAATGTTTTTTCAAGTTGTACAGGTTTATTCAATTAGACGACTAATCGCTTACGGCCTTTAGCACGACGACGTCTGAGTACGTTGCGTCCGACTGGCGATGCCATTCGTGCACGAAACCCATGGGCTTTCGCTCGTTTGCGATTATTAGGTTGATATGTACGTTTCATGGTTCACCTTCCTACAAGAGTTGCTTAAGCATTATCTCAAAACTATATAGTCATGTCAACGAATTTATTAAATTAGTCCTTCCACATTTGTGGATACATCGATGGTGATAGTTTATTTGTGGAGATGGGGATAACCAAAAGAAACCCTTGGTGATTCACACGTATAAAAATTAGTTTTCCACATCGTTTGTTGTTGATATCAATAAATATACGAATTACCCACAATTATTGTGGAAAAGTAGTTGTTCCTAAATCGAATATCCTTTGCTATTATCGTCATACATACGGAGTACATAATGCAAGATCAACACGTTCAGTTGTGGGTCAAAACTAAATATTATCTACAAAAGACTGTTGCCGACAAAACTTTTAAGGAATTGTTTGAACACATCCACGAAGTCGCGCGCGTTGAACAAGAAACACTGTATCTTTTGGTAGCTAACAATTTTTTAAAAACTCGCATCGACAAACTTTTTCTGAATAAAATGAATGATTATGTAAATACCATCTCCCCCGACTTGGTTCGTTTTCGTATTGTGTTAAAAGAAGACTTGTATGATTCTTCTGCTTCCAATAGTCAGGATGAAAAAAACAAATCGTTTGATGTGCTTCGAACAGGAAACTTAAATCAAATTTATACCTTTCAAAATTATGTCATTGGAAAAAACAACCGATTGGCATCCACCATATCTCTTCAAGTTGCGGACCAACCAGGAGTGTTTGCTAATCCTCTTTATATCTTTGGTCCGGTAGGAATTGGTAAAACCCATTTGATGCAATCGATTGGAAATTACATCCTAGATAATGACATCAATAAGAATGTTCTTTATGTAAAGACAGAAAACTTTGTTGAAGATTATGTCAATTTACTACGGGCAGATAATATTGAACGCTTCAATGAAAAATATGCTGATATTGATGTGTTATTGATTGATGATATTCAATTCCTATCTAAAAAGACTCAATCTCAACAACAGTTCTTTAAATTGTTTGAAAATCTCCATTCGGAAAACAAACAGATTGTTGTTACCTCTGATCGACCAACCTCTGAGCTGAAGGATGTAATGACTCGCTTAACTTCTCGTTTTAGCTGGGGTGTTGTTGCTGATATCAATCCTCCAGATTTGGATCATCGACTAGAAATATTAAAACGCAAATTACAAACGCATTTGATTGACCAAGAAGCAATTCCCACTGAAGTTCTTGAATTGATTGCCAATAGTTTTCCTACTTCCGTTCGTGAACTCGAAGGAGCATTGAATCGAGTTATCTTTTATAAAACCATCATGAATGAAGATTTGACGTTAGAAACAGCAATCGAAGCATTACAACCATTATTAAAAACACACCGGATGGAATCACTGGTTTTAAATTCAAATAAAATTGATCAAGTTTTGGATGTGATTTGTGGCTATTTTAATGTAAGTCGAACAGATTTATATGGTAATTCAAGAAAACGCGATATTTTATATCCTCGACAAATTGCAATGTATTTACTTCGAGATTTATATGATTTACCTTATAAAAAAATAGGTTCTATCTTTAGTGGTCGTGATCACTCCACTGTAATGAACTCGTATGAAAAAATATCGGTTGGAATTGTCAACGAAGAATCAATTTTAAATGATGTTCAAAACATCCGAAATAAAGTGGAACATTAGTACGATATCCACACTATAAAAATTTGCAGTTATGTTATAATTAGTTGAAAAATTAGAGATTTGAAGTGCTTATCAACATATCCACATGACCTAATAATAACAACAAACAAAATCTTATGATTGAATGAGGCTGACAATGAAATTTAGCGTATCTAGAGATTCTCTTACAACTGCAATCAATGCAGCAAGTCGAGCACTTAGTAATAAAACCCCAATGCCAATCCTTACTGGAGTTAAAGTGGAAGCGACATATGATGGGGTTGTAATTACTACTTCAAATGGAGACTTGTCAATGCAAGTCACCGTCGAACAAGATGGATTGAAAGTTGATCAACCAGGAGTTCAAGTAATTCCGGGTCGTTATTTTATTGAAATTGTTCGTAAAATGACTGCTGATAAAATCACGATTGAATCCATGGATGATAATTTAATTAACATTCGTGGTGGTCAGTCCGATTTCACACTAAATGGGATGGAAAACGAACTCTATCCAGACATTGTGTTTTCAACATTAAGCAATCCAATTATTTTACAAATTGAAGAATTACGAGCACTAGTTGGTCAAACAAATTTTGCAACAAGTTTATTAGAAAATCGTCCAATATTAACTGGTGTGCTATTTGATGTTGAAGGAAATCAATTTAGAGCAGTTGCAACAGATAGTTACCGGTTGGCGCAAAAACAAATCGAATTGAACATCTCGTATGATGCAAAACAAATTGTTGTTCCGCGTCGTACATTAGAAGAGTTGTCCCGAATTTTAGGGGTTGATACTCAAATTGAATTGTTTGTTGCTGATAATAAAGTTATTTTCAAATTCAATAATGTACTGTTTCAATCTCGATTGTTGGAAGGGCGATTTCCAGAAACCAACAAATTAATTCCAGCTGAATTTCCAATTGAAGTTAGTTTCAATAAAAATCAATTGGTCGCCGCGATCGAGCGAGCAAGCTTATTAAATATTGCTGGAAAAGATAGCATTGTTAAACTCAAACTATATAAGAGTGGGACAGTTAAAATTACATCTCACACCACAGAAATTGGAAAAGTGGTGGAAGAAGTTACTCCAACCGCAACCCTCTCAGAATCAGAATTTACGATAGCTTTCAGTTCAAAATATGTTGTAGAAGCGCTTCGAGTATTTGAATCTAATGAAATCACAATGTATTTTACTGGTGTAGTGAAGCCGTTTGTTATCAAAGGCGAATTGGACGAAGGGGTATTGCAACTGATTTTACCTGTTCGTGTAGAATAAATCACTTCTAAGACAAATTAAGACAAATTGTAAGGGGTACCCTTGGTTTTCAAACACCAAGGCTCTAACCCTTATTTTTTTCGGTTTTTACATCAAATTATGGTATAATTTAATAGATTTAGAGGCGATTATGAAACCCATTTATATCAACACAGAGTTTGTTACATTAGGGCAAGCATTGAAGATGGTTCATGCGATTTCTTCAGGTGGGGAAGGTAAACAATTTTTGGCTTCTCATAAGGTTGTAGTAAATGGAGAAGTAGAAACTCGCCGAGGTCGTAAACTATATCCCGGTATGACAATTAGTGTTGATGGAAATGATTTGTTTGAGGTGCTTCGTGAAACTTGATCAATTGCACATTCAACATCTTAGAAATATTGATGATGCAACGTTGGAATTTGATCATACGAACATCTTTGTGGGACCAAATGGACAAGGAAAAACAACCATTTTAGAAGCAATATTCTTATTGGCATTTACTAAATCGCTACGAACTACTCGTGAAAAAGAAGCCATTCAATATCAAAAACCTCAAGCAATGGTTTGGGGACAAGTCATGGATGGTGACTATCAAACTGAATATCAAATTATTTTAAAACCCGATGCCAAAACAACATCCATCAACAAGGATGAAATCAATAAAATTAGTGATTATGTTGGTCACGTGCCCGTTGTATTGTTCTCTCCCGATGATCTGGAGTTGATCAAAGGCGAACCCGGGGTTCGTCGTCGCTTCTTCGATTTAGATGTAGGACAAACCAACAAGTATTACTTACAGGAATTAATGATGTATCGGCAATTGTTAAAGCGCAGAAACGATCAATTGCGACAAGGCAAAGCCAATGATGATTATATGATGATTTTGACGGAACGGCTTGCATTATACGGCGAACAAATTGTTGAAAAACGGTATGAATTCATTGATCAACTCATTCCGTTTGTTCAAGAAATTCATGCGATATTATCTGATCAAAAAGAGCTAATAACGATTGAGTATCATCCCAAATATCAAGGAACGTTGTTTCAAGATTTGAATGAAAAATATGGAATGGATTTGCAAACGCAGTCCACAAGTATTGGGCCACACCGAGATGATTTTGAAATTCAAATGAACGGAAAAGACATTTCAAAATTTGGTTCGCAAGGGCAACAACGAACCGTTGTCTTAAGCATGAAACTGGGGTTAGCCAAGTATATTGAATCAATCAAAAACACCCCACCACTTCTCTTGCTGGATGATGTGTTTAGTGAACTAGACAAAACAAGAATGAATGCGTTACTTCAAGTATTACCAAGCAATACACAAACGTTTATTACGACGACAACGCTAGAGGTTGTTGATGCGTCCAAACAAGCGAATGCATCGATTTACTACGTGGATGCAGGAAAGGTGACAAAACAATGAGTGCCAAGGCCAAACAAACATACAATGCAGAGAACATTAAAATTCTTGAGGGGTTAGAAGCGGTTCGTAAGCGACCTGGGATGTATATTGGATCAACCGGGCCAAGAGGATTGCATCATCTCGTCTGGGAAATTGTTGATAACTCTATTGATGAAGCGATGGCAGGATATGCCACAAAAATCGACATATCGATTGAAGTGGGAGATATTGTTCGAGTTGAAGATGATGGACGAGGAATTCCAACGGGGATTCATCCCAAATCAGGTCGCCCAGCTGTAGAAACTATTTTAACCACGCTGCACGCGGGGGGAAAATTTGACGCAGACAGTTATAAAGTATCGGGTGGACTTCATGGTGTTGGAGCAAGTGTTTGTAATGCGTTATCCGATTGGCTTGAAGTGACGGTCTACCAAAACGGAGAAATCTTCCAACAAGAGTACAAACAAGGAGCTCCGTTATACGACTTAAAGGTGATTGGGAAAACAGAGAAAAACGGAACCGTGATTCGCTTCCATGCAGACCCAGAAATCTTTACAGAAACCACAACGTATGAATATGAAATTGTTCGAGCAAGATTACAACAAATTGCATACCTCAATCGGGGAATTGCGATCAATGTGATTGATTTGCGTGGTAAAACACCAATCGAAAATAATTACAAATACGATGGCGGAATTAGTGAGTATGTTGAATTCCTAAACAGCGGAAAAGAATTGATTCACAAAGAAGTCATTTCGTTTGAATCGGAAATGGAAGGCATCGTTGCAGAAGTCGCGATGCAATATAACACGGGGTATAATACCGCGCTATATTCCTTTGCGAACAACATTAATACACATGAAGGTGGTACACACGAAGAGGGATATCGAACGACATTGACGCGAATCCTTAATTTGTATGGACGAGAAAAAAACATCTTCAAAAAAGATGAATCCTTAACGGGAGAAGACACCCGTGAGGGATTGACCGCTATTATTAGTGTCAAACATCCCGATCCCCAATTTGAAGGTCAGACGAAAACCAAATTAGGAAACTCTGAAGTTCGTCGTATTGTGTCGCAAATTACATCCGATGGTCTCGAACGATTCTTAAACGAAAATCCAGCAAGTGCAAAAATTGTGATTGAAAAAGCACTGCTTGCTTCAAGAGCTCGTTTGGCTGCGAAAAAAGCACGGGAAGCGACGCGACGTAAAAACCCACTGGATTCCCTAGGGTTTGCGAGCAAGTTGGCTGATTGTCGAACCAAAGACCCCGTCGCAAGTGAAATATATATTGTGGAGGGAGACAGTGCTGGTGGAAGTGCCAAGCAAGGTCGTGATTCAGAATTTCAAGCCATTCTTCCCTTGCGTGGGAAAGTATTAAATGTTGAAAAAACAAGATTAGATAAAATCTTAGCAAACAAAGAAATCTTGTCGATGATTCAAGCCTTTGGAACAGGCATTGGTGATGAGTTTGATGTAAGTAAAACTAGATATCATAAAGTGGTCATCATGACCGATGCCGATGTCGATGGTGCCCACATCCGCACGCTACTTCTAACCTTTTTGTACCGCTACATGCGGGAATTGATTGAAGGCGGATTTGTCTATATCGCACAGCCGCCATTGTATAAAGTTCAGTATGGGAAGAAAGTGTTTTATGCCTATACCGAAGAACAATTACAACAATCTATGCTGGAAAATGAGACGCGACCAACCGTACAACGCTATAAAGGGCTCGGTGAAATGAATGCCGAACAATTATGGGAAACAACAATGGATCCTGAATCGCGAACGCTGCTTCGAGTTACCTTAGAAGATGCGATTGATGCGGACAAGGTCTTCAGCATGTTAATGGGTGATGAAGTTGACCCGCGTCGTGAATTTATTGAAACCAATGCGAAATATGCAACAAACGTGGATGTGTAGGGTAGAGCTATGAGTACATACGATAAAATAAACGACATTAATATCTCGTCGGAGATGAAAGATTCCTTCTTAAATTACGCGATGAGCGTTATTGTTTCACGCGCCTTGCCTGATATAAGAGATGGATTGAAACCGGTTCAGCGCCGTATTTTATATGGTATGAGCGAACTTAGCATGGTGCCAGGCGGTGCATATAAAAAATCAGCACGTCTGGTTGGCGATGTCATGGGGAAATATCACCCCCACGGGGACTCGAGTATTTATGAGGCGATGGTTCGCATGGCCCAAGAGTTTAGTTATCGCTACACCTTAGTCAATGGTCATGGAAACTTTGGATCCATTGATGGTGACGGTGCTGCAGCGATGCGTTACACCGAAGCAAGAATGGAAAAAATCACGGCTGAAATGCTCCGTGACATCAACAAAGATACAATTGATTACAAAGACAATTATGATGGCAGTGAACGTGAACCCGTTGTGTTACCATCGCGCATTCCAAACTTGCTTGTGAATGGAGCAACCGGGATTGCGGTTGGGATGGCGACCAACATTCCACCCCATAACTTGGGTGAAGTGGTGGATGGATTAATTCATGTCATTCAACATCCTGAAGCGGACATTGAAGAATTGATGCAATTTATTCAAGGGCCAGATTTTCCTACGGGAGGAGAATTGCTTGGGTTGAGTGGATTGCATGACGCGTATGCGACTGGCCGAGGGTCGGTCATGATGCGATCAAAAACCGAATTTCAACACCATGCAAATGGTAAAACATCGATCATCGTGACAGAAATTCCGTTTCAAGTAAATAAATCCAAGTTGATTGAAAAAATCGCCGACTTGGCAAAAGAAAAACGAATTGATGGAATCACAGATTTGCGGGATGAGTCGAATCGCAAAGGGATTCGTATTGTGATAGAACTTCGTCGCGATGTGAATGAAGAAGTCATCTTAAACAATTTATATAAGTACACGCCACTGCAGCAATCGTTTGGAATGAACATGATTGCTTTGGTCAATGGGCAACCGAAAAAAGTAAACTTAAAAGAGATGCTAACGCATTACGTTGCGCATCAAATTGAAGTGATTGTTCGTCGTGCAACGTTTGATTTGGACAAAGCCGAATCACGATTGCATTTGGTGAAGGGGTTATTGATTGCTTTAGATCACATTGATGAAATCATTCGCTTGATCAAAGCAGCAACTGACGAGGAAGCAGCAAAGATTCAATTGATGGAAACCTACGAACTTAGCGAAGTGCAAGCCAAAGCCATTTTGGATATGCGTTTGCGTCGTTTGACATCGTTGGAATTAGAAAAGCTGCAAACCGAAGCCAAAGAACTTGCAGCAACGATTACAGATTTGTCGCAATTACTTGCCTCCACAGAACGTCAAGACGAACTATTGATTGAGGAACTGTTAGAAGTGCAACAGCGATTTGCTGATAAACGACGCACAGTCATCAATACGACCGATTTGTTAGACATTGAAGACGAAGCTTTGATTCCAGTCGAAGATGTCATTGTTACAATTACCAATAAAGGCTATATCAAGCGATTGACGGTCGATACGTATCGCGCTCAGCATCGTGGCGGTCGTGGATTGACAGGACAAAAAACATACGAAGATGACTTTGTCGAACACGTTATGTATACGTCCACTCACGATACGATGTTGTTTTTCACTAATGTCGGAAAAGTTTACCGAATGAAGGCTTATCAAATTCCTTCTGGTGGGCGCACAAGCAAAGGATTGCCGCTAGTGAATGTCTTAGAGTTTGGCGAACATGAGGTGTTGGCAACTGTTCTTCGTGTCAAAGACTTTACGCCGGGACACTTCTTGTTCTTTGCATCGAAAAAAGGGTTGGTCAAGCGAACTGATATTACGCTATATGCCAACATTCGAGCAAATGGATTGATTGCAATTCAACTCAGAGATGGCGATGAATTGTTACGCGTTCGTGAAACGGATGGCAATCAAGACATCCTCTTAGGAGCAACAAACGGAAAAGCGATTCGTTTCCATGAAAGCGATGTTCGTAGCATGGGCCGAGCCACATCAGGTGTGCGGGGAATGAATTTAGGCAAGACCGATTCGTTAATTGGATTAACAATCATTAACGAGGAACGTCAAGCTATCTTAGCGGTCACCGAACAAGGGTATGGTAAAAAAACGGTCAATGATGCATATCGCACCCAAACTCGTGGTGGTAAAGGCGTTAAAACCTTACAAGTTACCGAGAAAAATGGCCCACTGGTTGCCTTACGAAGCGTACACAATGACTTGGACTTGTTGATAGTGACCGACAAGGGGATGGTCATTCGTATGGCGATTGATCAAATTTCTGAAACCGGCCGAGCAACGCAAGGCGTAAGATTGATTCGTCTGCAAGATGGACACATGGTGTCATCGATAGCCTTATTGCCAAAGGCCGAAGAGATGGATGAATTTAGCGAAGAAAACACAACGGAAGATATTGCATAAGAAAACTCCCACCACGGTGGGAGTTTATTTTTGGCTACAATCAGGACACAAGCCTTTTAGTAAGACATCATCCTCGACAACGGTAAATCCTGCCTGGAGTGGGGGGTAAATCACTTGAGGTTTTGGAACATCAAACACTTGTCCGCAATCCTTGCACTGAAAGTGTGCGTGTTGATCAACGATGAGTTCGTAACGAGTAATGGCTTTGTCGAAGATCAAGCTTTTGACGAGTTGTTTTTCTTCAAACAAGTTCAATACGTTATACACCGTTGTTTTTGATAAGGTCGGAAGTTCGTCAACAAGGCGTTGGTAAATGTCATCCACGGTTGGATGATGGCGAGTATCTTTTAAAAACTCGAGTATTTTTACACGCGTAAACGAAGGACTGATTTGTACTTGAGTTAGTTGTTGTTTGATTGTATCTTGCATTTATTTCACCAACTTATTATAAGAAAAAATAAATCATTTCGGCAAATATTTGCTTACGAATTCCTAATCGAACGGAGGAACCATAGCTCTTTATCGAGTTCGCCAACTTCTGATTCAGCCAATGCGACCGTGATGAAGTCTCCGTCAGTATCCGCAGCTTCGCGAAGTGCCGCATATTGACTGCGTAGCGTATCTAAATCTTCGTACACTGTCTGAAGTGCTTCTTCGACTGTCATTTTTTTACTTGGTAATTCACGAATGCTTGTTTTCTTTAAGTAATCTTCCATGCTAGCTAATGGAAACTCACCCAACATTTTAATTCGTTCTGCAAGTTCATCGTAGTCTTCAAAAAACCCAGTGTATAGTGTTTCGGTATATTCATGAAGTGAGACAAATTGCGGTCCAACAACATTCCAATGAATATTGTGTAATTTAACATTCAATACAGCAATGTCACTTAATACTTTTTGCATCAATTCTAATTTCATTGTATTCTCCTAAATTGTAATAATTACAATTTTATAATAATACAAATAAGTAGTTTGGTCAAGTATTCTCATTGTGACGAAAGCGATTTGAACGTATAATGTCAAAAAGGGGAACCGTATGAAACCATTCCTTCATCACCGCTTTCGGCAACAACTATCAAAACGGACGTTTCGTGCCAGACCGGTTCTTTTTGCGAGTATATTAACTGCTTCGTTGATGTGGATTGAGTTGGTCTATCGCTTATTTACTTCAACAACTATCATTCATTCTGATGTGGTGCACATTGTATGGATCAATGCGACAATCGCCTTTTTTTTCGTAACAGTTCTGGGAATTGTTCCCCGAATTTACCACAAGATTGTTACTATGCTGCTGATTGGGATTTTCAT
Organism: Bacilli bacterium; assembly: GCA_018401215.1. Taxonomy (GTDB): domain Bacteria; phylum Bacillota_I; class Bacilli_A; order MAG-NZ; family MAG-NZ; genus M30B81. The sequence goes on from JAGYLA010000002.1 coordinate 81,716, forward strand.
TGGGGGATTTTATTTATACACACCACTAACTGCGTCACATGTTCAATTTGCAAACCTTGATTTTGTAAATTCTTGGGCGTTAATTGATTTGTATCGAGTGCGCTATGAGGCATATTTTGGGGCAGGATTGCTGCTTGGGACGGTGCCCTTACTTTGGGGGTTGTTCCCTATGCGAGTTCGCCGAAGTGCAACACAACAAGTCCAAATGGTTTTAATCACACTCTTGGTGACCTTACTTGGGTTTTCGTATTTAACCAATCCTGTGTATGCCAATCAAACAGAGCAAGTGACAAATTGGGACATGTTGATTTATCAGGACCAGCCATTACTCTCTCGAAGCCGAGTTGGAATCAACCAAGCAACCATCCAGCAATTAATCGATCAACCATTGTTTGTTCGTCCTGGAGAACAAAATGTTTTAGGAGATGTTTCAGCGTATTTAGAAGGAAACAATACGATTCGTGATTCAAGCAGTACCTCTTTTCGCAATCAAAACGTGATTGTATTTCAAATTGAGGGATTGCGATATGACGCCTTAAATTCTGGAGTGATGCCATTTGTATCGCAGGAATTGTATGCCAATAGTATTCGATTTGACAATTACTACGCTGAACAAAAAGAAATCAACAATTATGGGGTTAATTTTCCATTACTTACTGGAATTCCGCTTCAGCAACAAACAAACAACACGATTGATGCGTATCAATCCAACACCTACCCGTTTGCGCTGCCGGAGTTGTTTCGATCAAATCGTTATTCTACCGTAGCGTTTCATCAGTTTTTTTCCCTGTCCGAAGGAAATTTTATTGATCAAACAGGGTTTGACACTCGATTTGATTATTTTAGTTTCAATCAAGCGGTTGAAAATGATTACGAGTTTATTCAGCGGTCCATTCCATTGTTGTTGAATCAACAACGATTCTTTGCCTACTATCATTTGAACAATCCGCATGCATCAAGAACCACACCATTGTTCGAGGATGTCATCGAGGTCGCTAAGACATCCAAAGATGCGTTATATTTTTCTGAGATGTATTTGATTGATCAAGGCATTGAGTATGCTGTTAGCCGGTTACGTGAAGCAGGAAAACTGTCAAATACAGTGATTATGATTGTCGGGATGAATCCAAGAATGGATGATGTTTCCATGACATCCGTCAACCGGTTGTCGCATTACCGGACACCTTTGTTCTTGTATGGTAGAAATACAAATCAGACCGTCAATGAAGTCATGGGGTCTGCTGATGTCATTCCAACGCTGATTAGTTATTTTGAGTTTAAATCAGACAATTATTATCTGGGCACCAGTGCGTTTGCTCCAGGACAAAATGTAGTGTATTTTCGAGATGGTAGCTGGATATCTAGTGCTGGAACGTATGATTCGCTATCGCAACGATTTACGATTAGTGACATTATTTATCAAACTGAGTTTTTAGGTGGATATGTCGATATGACCACTCAGCGAATCATAGAGCGACAGCGAATCGCAACAATCATTTTAGAACGCAATTATTTTAATCAAGAAGCGATTTGATTTATTGGGTGGAATGTTTTACAATTTAGCCAATGAATATGCCAGTGAATGGGCCTAGTAAGCGACATGTTGTTGATAGAGACTTTGTGGTTGGTGAAAACAAAGAACAACTTTCGTTGAATCTTCCCAGGAGGCAGAAAGAAAACTTTCTCGGACGGACCGTTATCTCCAATCAAGCGCACACATAGTGTGAATTTAGGTGGCACCGCGAAGCAATTCGTCCTTTACTCAAGTAAGGGACGTTTTTTATAGGAGGCATCAAGATGATTGACATTCGATTATTACGCGAAAACGTAGAACATGTCATTGAACGATTACAAACCAGACAAAAAGATTTTTCTTATTTGCGCCAAGTTGTTGATGTCGATGAACGAATGCGAAAAACTTTGGTCGAAGTGGAAGAGTTAAAAGCATCACGCAATGAACTGTCCAAACAGATTGGTGAATTCAAGCGTGAAGGCAACGATGCTACAAAACTAATGGAGCAAGTCGCGGGACTGGGTGAGACCATTCAAGCGCTTGATGCATCGATTGAAACCGATCGTGAGTTTATCCATCAAACGCTCTTAGAAACGCCAAATATACCATATCAAGATGCTATCGTAGGGGTTTCAGAAGAGGATAACGTTGAGGTGCGCAAACATTTAACGCCGCCAGTGTTTTCATTTCCACCAGTCCCTCACTGGGATTTGGCAGAACAATTAGACATCATTGATTTTGAACGAGGAGTCAAAATTGCAGGACCGCGATTCGTGGTCTACAAGGGACTTGGGGCAAGGTTGGAACGAGCATTAATGCAGTTTATGATGGATGTTCATGCGATGGAGCATGGATATATAGAGTTGATTCCTCCATACATTAATAACAAGGAGTCTCTTACAGCAACCGGACAATTACCAAAATTTGAGGATGATTTGTTTAAGTTAAACATGGAAGGAAAAGATTATTATCTCAATCCCACATGTGAAGTCCCAGCGATCAATTATCATCGTGATGAGGTATTAAAAAAAGCGGATTTACCGCTTCGTTATGTCGGATTTACCACTGCGTTTCGCAAAGAAGCTGGTGCAGCGGGTCGAGATACACGTGGAATAATTCGCTTGCATCAATTTAGCAAAGTGGAGTTGATTGCGTTTGCAAGTCCTGAAGATGGATATGTCATACATGAACAAATGTTGAACGATGCTGAAAAAATTTTACAATTGTTGGAATTGCCATATCGCGTGATTGAGCTTTGTACCGGTGATTTGGGTGCAGCAATGGCAAAAACATATGACATTGAGGTGTGGCTTCCGTCGTATGATGCATACAAAGAAATTGCATCAATTTCCAATGCAGAAACGTATCAAGCCCGACGAGCGAACATTCGCTATAAAGAACAACCTGAAAGCAAACCTGAATTTGTCCATACGTTAAATGGTTCTGGGCTAGCAATTGGTCGTACGGTGGTTGCTATCTTAGAAAATTACCAACAAGCCGATGGCAGTATTCTTGTGCCAAAGGTGCTTCAATCGTATATGAAAACAGATGTGATCAAGTAAGAACTTGTTCGTTTAAGATCTCATCAAGCGTTGATTTGAGCTCTTCTTGACTTGGTGAGGTAGAGTGAAACGATAAGGTAAATCCATCGTTTTCGTATCGAGGAATCAAATGAATGTGATAATGAAATACTGATTGCAATGGTTCTTTGTTGTTATTGATGATGTTCAATCCGATGGGATGGAACGTCGCATTTAATTTGTTTGCGATAGCTGGTACTTGTCGAAAGATGGTACTAGCGAGTTCATCGGACAAGCTGAATACATCTTCAACGTGTTGTTTGGGGATGATCAATGTGTGACCCTTTGTCACTTGAGTGATGTCTAGAAATGCCAAGACTTGATCGTCTTCATAGACCGTGTAACTAGGAATTGTGCCATTAACAATCTTACAAAATATACAAGATTCCATTCGGGAAACCCTCCTGATTCATTGTAGCAAAGCCAAGGCGCTATGTTATAATTAGCTTGTTTTTGAGGGAATATGGGCGGTACAAAAAAACTAGTATTTCTAGCTATTCTAACGTCACTGAGTGTTGTGCTCGGGATCGTTGATTCGCAACTCTCAGTTTTTTTTGCGGTCATTCCAGGAGCCAAAATTGGGTTAGCGAACATAACGATTATTTTAGCGATTTTATATTTCAATTTTGCAGATTCATTTACCATGGCATTCTTGAAATCATTGTTGATTGGATTCATTTTAGGAGCGGTTTCCACGTTTGTTATTGGATTTAGTGGAACGCTATTTAGTTTTCTTGGGATGTATCTAGTTATAAGATTATCGCGAAATACATTTTCGATGGTTGGCGTCAGCGTCATTGGTGGAGTGTTACATGCGCTTGGGCAAATCATTGCGGTGACCTTGTTTTATTCTTCCCTTGCGACACTGTTGTTTGTTCCACAACTGGTGGTCATATCAGTATTCACCGGTGTGGCAACAGGATTAATTGCCAATACGATCATTCGCTATATTGAAAATGCCCAAATTTTTCCCAAACAATACTAGGAGCGTCCAATGCTAATCAACGACTTAAAAAAACAAATTGTAAACAAAAAGATACGGATCGTCTTTCCTGAGACGGATGATGTCCGTATTTTTAATGCTGCTAAACGACTTGCAAGGGAGCAGTTACTAACTCCTGTCATGATTGGTCAAAAAGAATTGTATGAACCAATTGAAGGAATGGAATTTATCGATCCCCAATCCTATGAGCAACTAGCCGCACTTAAAGCTGCAGTATTAGAACGCAGATCAGGCAAACTCACCCCCAGCCAAGCAGATGAATTATTACTACAACCTACATTTTTTGGGACGGCGTTGATTTACTCTGGGCAAGCGGATGGGTTGATAGCTGGAGCGACACAATCAACAGGAGATACGGTCAGACCTGCACTACAATTGATTAAAACTAAGCCAAATATTTCCAAGACGTTTGGTTACTTTATTATGATTCGTAACGAAGAAATGTATTTAATGGGTGATTGTGCGATTAACCCAGAACCCACTGCAAATGAATTGGCAGAGTTTGCGATTGAATTGGGCAAGGTCTCTTGGGGGTATGGAATCGAACCTAAGATTGCGATGCTGTCATTTTCAACAGCAGGAAGCGCCGAAACGACACACACGCAAAAGGTACGTGAAGCGACAGCCATTGCCAAAGCAACCGCTCCTTCTTTGCTTGTGGACGGAGAAATGCAATTTGATGCGGCGGTTGATCCTACCGTTGGCCAAATGAAGTTTCCAGGGTCAAAGGTTGCAGGATACGCAAATGCCTTCATATTTCCCGATTTAAACGCCGGAAACATCGGTTATAAGATGATTCAACGGCTTGGTGGGTTTGAGGCGGTAGGACCCTTTTTAGCGGGGTTAAATGCACCTGTCAATGACCTATCAAGGGGATGTAGCGAGGAAGATGTATATAAGACTGCGATTGTTACTGCATCTCAAACGTTAATTCATGACTAATACACGAAAGTTTGAGGGACTTCTCCTTCTAACTACGATGATTTGGGGGCTAGGGTTTTCCATTACTCAAATTGCTGTTGATACCGGATTTAGACCGTTCACGATTATGAGCGGTCGCTTTTTGATTGGTAGTGTAGTATTGGCATTAATTTTTCGACGACGAATAGTACACCTCAACAAACCAACGTTGAAGTGGGGAATGTTGACTGGCGTGTTATTGTTTGCTGGTTTTGCCTTTCAAACATTCGGTATTGTTTATACAACACCAGCAAAGAATGCAATGATTACTCAGATGATGGTGATCATGATTCCATTTGTGTTGTGGGTCTTTTATAAGCGCAGACCAACTAGCAAAGCATTTATCGGGGCTGTAATTGCATTATTAGGTGGTGTCATTCTAACCATTAACTTCAATCAACTTACAGCGATTAATATCGGCGATGTGTTGTCTTTTGCTTGTGCAGTGATGGTTGCATTACATGTTGTCTTAAGTGCGGAGATTGCGAAACGACCGAATGTCGATCCCGTTGTCTATACACTCATTCAGTTTGCCTTTGCAGCAGCCGCATCCTTGATGTTAGCATCCACAGAACAACTTCCTATAATATCGAACATCACCCAATGGTGGCCGCTGTTATTTCTAGGAATTCTTAATACTGCGTGGGGATTTACCATACAAACCTATGCGCATAAGTACTCGAATGCAAGTCGAACGAGTATTATAGTGACAAGCGAGGCATTGTTTGCTGCAATCTTTTCGGTGCTGCTCGGCCAAGATTTATTTGGCCTTCAATTGTTGATTGGAGGCAGTATCTTACTGGTTGCAATTTATTATGTTGTTATTAATGGTGAAGGAGTAGCTGATGAGGTTATCGGAAGTTTCACGTGAAACATTTCCACAACTGTATGTTGTTGAAGGAAAAAGCGATGTTGTGAAATTATCGCAGTCTTTTACGGGGCCGATTTTGACGACTAACGGCAGTGCCGTCTCCAAAGCGCTCATTGCACAACTTGTTGCTTTAGAAGCGACATACAATATTGTGTTGCTGTTAGATCCCGATGGGCCGGGTGAAAAAATCCGCCGATTGATCAATGATCATTTGAAATATCCAATCCATATTTTTGTGCCCAAAGAGCACGCTAGGAGCAACAACAAGAAAAAGATTGGCATTGAACATGTTTCACGTGAAACATTAGAGCAACATTTGCTTGAGCCAAAAACAATCCATCTAGATGAATCCATCTCGATGTCGCAACTGATGAAGATGGGGTTGGCAGGGATTGATGGGGCGTTTCAACGCCGCGCATTTGTGTGTGACACATTTAATTTGGGATTAGCAAATGCTAAAACACTTCGCCATAAGCTTCAAATGTTTGGGGTAACGCAAGAACAAGTACAACACGCCCTTAAGGACTTCCATGAATAAAGATCAAGTCCGAACAATTCTAAATCAGCGAGGAATGAATGTCCGAAAAAAATATGGGCAAAATTTTCTGATTGATAAAAATATGGTTGACAAGATTTTAAGAACCTCGATGGTTGGAACTGATGATGTAGTGGTTGAAATAGGACCAGGACTCGGCGCCTTAACCGTAGGATTAGCTGCGCGTGCCAAACGCGTTATTGCGTATGAGATTGATGCGGGGTTAAGTGCATACTTGACGGAGCAATTTTTGGGATCGAATCATGTGGATATCTTCCAACAAGATATCTTAGATGTGACACTTTCGTTTCCTGAGCCAATCAAGGTTGTTAGTAATTTGCCTTACTATATA
>JAGYLA010000020.1 GCA_018401215.1 Bacilli bacterium
AAGTAATTTTTGAAGTTACGAGTGCCTTTGGGACAACCGGGTTGTCGCTGGGGATTACTCCCTTTTTAACCGGGTTTTCCAAGACGGTGTTGATCACGGTGATGTTCATTGGACGGATCGGAATTGTCGCCTTATTATTGATTTTCTCGTCGCAAGAAGATACGAACCGTATTCGCTATCCTGAAATAGATATGATTGTTGGATAGTGATGTCTGCGGGGCTCTTTTGCATACCTGGATATACGGAGATTGGGATACATACGTATCAGTATTTCGCGAGTATTTTGGATGAGTTACAACTAGAGTACGTCATCACCGAGTTGCAAGCACATGGCATCAACGATGACATCAATGACTTCAATTACAAGTTGTGTTTGCAGCAAGTCGAACAAGAATACTTAAGCTTTTTGGGCAAACACGATACGGTCTATATTATCGGCTTTTCAATGGGCGGCGTCATTGCCTCACACTTGGCGTCACGATATGGATGTGACAAGTTGGTGCTCGTTGCTCCCGCGTTCAAATATGGTACGTCAACGCAAGTCGTGAAAGATTTCTTAAAGACGTTCCAAGAACACAATCAATACCCAACCATTACTGAACTGTTTCGCACGTCAGGTGACACGAGAACGCAAGTCATTTCAAAGTTCATGCATGAAGAGTTTGAACACAAAGGGGCAGCATATTCTCGAATGTTTGAGCGCCTTGGACAAGTCAAAGCCACTAGCTTCTTGAACTTTACAAGGCTCGTTGCATCGGTAAAAAAAACTATCCACATTGACAATATTCCCACGAGAATTTATCAATCGGAAAACGATGAATTGATTCCCGTGGAGAGTGCGCTTTGGATTTTCAAACAAATCAAAGGCGAGGACAAACGCCTCACCTTCATGAGTGGACCACGCCACCGAATCTTAAGTTCAAATGTAAAAGAAGAAGTAACAGAAGATATTATTCGATTTTTGTACGGGATTGAGTTGACCCTGGAATAGCACGACAATCAGGGTCAATGAAAATGGACTTATACTGAACCACTTGAACGAGACTCCCAGGATAGCCTGGGATTTTTTTTATGTGTTTGCGCTGTGTATATTGGACTTCGACACTGGAGGAATGTTTTGCTGCGGAATGACACGCCGCCAAATTGGCCGCGTATCGTAACACCGCTTCGGTAATGTTTGTGGTTTTTGCGATCACATGGGCGCCAGGTGAGCCTTTGACGTGTAACCACAAGTCACTACTATGAGCTAACTCAAACGTTACTACTTCATTTTGCTTGGCGTTTTGACCAACATAAAACACCACATCATCCAACATAAATTGTTTGGGTTTGCTGATTGGTTGTTTTTGTTTTGTTTTTTTCGTTGGCTGCATTGCTAAACGGATTGCTGCAAGGTCACTCGGGCTTGCTTGCGTTATGTCATATAGCGTTTGTTGCAACCATTCAATGTCTAATAGCGTATCTGCTTTTTGTTTGGCAATGTGTTCCATCGCCTTTTTTGCTTTTTGATATTTCTTAAAGTATTGTGCCGCATTTTCTTGCGGTGATTTTGTTTCTTGCAGCGGAATGGTTACTTGGGTTTGTCCGTCAAAATCGGTGACCGTTACAGATGCCGCACCTTTGCGTAGCAAGGGAAGGTTCGCATACAGTAAGTCCCCGAAATGTTTCCAAGTTTCCCGTTGTTTGCCTTGATCCAAATCATCGTCTAAGTGCGATAACTTCATATGCGCTTTGGCAATCTTTGCCTCAATCGAGGCCGTCAAGTCATTGATCTGCTGGGCATGACGCTTTTCTTGTTTGATATCAAAGTACAGCGTATCAAGCAATGCACTGATCGATTCAAATGTGACGGGGTTATCAAAACAATCATACACATGATATTGATTGGTCTCAGGCTCTAATGATGGTTTGATTGGAGTACTTAGTTTGACGCCGCGGCGCTCGACCGCATTGGCGAGCAGTGGACTAATGCCTTGATAAGCCATCGCAGTCTCAAACGAATTTGCAGTGAAGCTCACAAAGGGATTTGGTTTGTTGTCGACGGGGTAGGTGTAAGGTGTATTGGGTAACACTGTTCTTGTTGCTTCGCTGAAGGGTGGAACACGTTTCCAAGAATCGATAATGATGTTGTCTTTGACGATAAATAAATTACTATGTCGATTCATCAATTCAGCGATCAATTCGAGTGTTTCAATTTGACCGATTTGATTGGTTTTTTGGATTGTGATGGTAATGACGCGGTCATTGCCATGTTGAATGATTGCTTTAATAAATCCTTGTTCGATGTGATGTCTAGCAATCGTTAAAAAGTGGGATGAACCTGAATCATCGATGTCTTTGTTCGTGATGTGAATGCGCCCTTCTTCGGGGTGCGGGGAAAGCAGTAAGGTTGCTGCTTGACCTTGTTGATAGCACGAGAAAAGAAACTCGTCATGAGATGATTGACGAATCCGTTGAATTTGTGACCCAATCAAGGGGGTTAGCTCCTTGAGAATGTGGTGTAATACAACGCCATCGAACGGCATGGATACCTCTCACTAAATAGAGTATACACCACTTTGTTTTTGGGGGTCGATACGATATAATGGGTAAACATGAGGTGAGCCATGAAGTTGAATAAGAAAGGACTATTGGTTGTCATTTCCGGCCCAAGTGGGGTAGGAAAGAGTACCGTCCGCCAAGCCCTTTTTTCAATGAAAGGCCATAAACTCAGTTATTCTGTATCAATGACGACCCGTGAACCTCGTGAAACAGAATCAAATGGAATTGATTATTACTTCGTCAATCAAGATGAATTCAAACGCCGCATTGCCGAAGACATGTTTTTGGAGTATGCCGAGTTTGTCGGGCAATACTACGGAACTCCACTAGATAAAGTCGAAGAACTCCTCGACCAAGGTCGAGAAGTTGTCCTTGAAATTGAAACCGAAGGGGCTTTGCAAGTTCGATCAAAAATGCCGGAAGCCATTTTGATCTTTATCGTTCCACCGACCAAAGACGCTTTGTATCAGCGACTTCGTAGTCGTGGAACCGAAGATGATTACCAGTTAGAAAAACGGATTTTAAAAGCGAACAAAGAGTTTAAGCTCGCTCATAAATATGATTACATCGTGGTTAATGATGATGTGCACAATGCCGCCGACCGGATCTTAGCGATCATTCGCGCAGAGCATGCGAAAACATCTCGAAGCATTCATAGTTACCTAGATATATTGGAGGAAGATCATGCGTAAAGTCAATTTAGCAAAACGATATGGAATGCGTTACCCCTCAATCGATCAATTGCTGGAAAAATCAGAATCCAAATATCGTTTGGTCATTGGTGCAGCGATGCGCGCCAAAGAAATTCAAAAACATAATGAAACACTCATTGAAACATCGTGTGTCAAACCGGTAGGTCGTGCGTTAGAAGAGATCATTTCCGGCGATGTTCAAATCATTGAAAAAGGATGACACTTACAAGTTTGTAAGTGTTTTTTATTATGATTGCCAAAGTCATTGTTGATGTCAACGTCAAACAACTCAATCGTCCCTTTGACTATATCGTCCCGATAGAGTTCGAATCAGTCATTGAACGCGGCGCACGAGTCATTGTGCCTTTTGGTGCACGTCAACTCATGGGCTTTGTTGTTGATTTTACTGACTCAACAAACTTGGAAGCCAAACCAATCATTCAGTTGCTTGATATTACCCCCGCGTTAACACCTGAACTACTCACCCTTGGCGTACAAGTCGCCAAAGATACCAGTGCAAACTTGATTGCCGTGTATAAACTGATGCTTCCCGCTGGCCTTCGCACCGAAGTCAAATCGTATATACTTCAAGATAACAAGAAGCGCTACTTGAGTGAATTTGCACCAAAAGAACTTCAAACAATCAAACAAACTCAAGAAATCCTCTTTGACATCAAACAACAAGCGAACACGAAATACCGAACCAAAGTAAAACGAGTAATCAAGGACTATGTCCCATCATCTAGTGCCCAAGCAACATTACTTGAAGCTCTTTCTACCAATGATGATGCGATCCAGTTGAAACAACTTGCAGGGGCAAGTGCCTACAACACCTTAAAGAAAAAAGGTGTCATTGTTGAAGTGCTTCAAGAAACTTATCGTAATGTGGACTTGAAACCAGAAACCAAAGACATTACTTTAACCATCGACCAAACAACTGCCCTAGCAAACTTAAAGCCAGGCGGTAATGTCTTGTTTGGTGTTACTGGTTCAGGAAAAACCGAAGTGTATTTATCGGCGATTGAACAAGCCCTAGCGAACCATAAAACCGCATTGTTTTTAGTCCCAGAGATTTCCCTCACTTACCAAACCGTCGCAAGACTTGTTGGTCGCTTTGGTGAACAAGTCGCGATTTTACACAGTGGTTTATCGATTGGTGAACGTTACGATGAATGGCGAAAATTCACTTTGAAAACGAGAGTCGTTGTTGGCGGCGCACGTTCTGCACCATCTTTGCACCACGCTGACAACGTGAGTGTCGTATCATTGATGGAAGAACATGGCCATTCCTATAAACAAGAAGGCACTAGTATCATGCAAAGACGTTGCACTCACAAGAGGTTTTCACTTACAATTCAATTGCTATTCATTTTTAGGCCACGAGTGCAACGCAAGTGTTGAAACATTCGCCCGCCGCGCAGCGCGCGGTATATCCTTCATCGTTTGCGGAGCGATACAATGCATCCCTTACCCACGATTGAAATTGATTTGACGAAGAGAGGAATATTTTTTCAGCCGCGTTAATTCAGCCGATGGATGCAACACATTGTACAAATGAACAAGTGAGATCTTGTTTTTAAAATCGATATTGGTTTCTATAAATTATATGATTTGTTTGGATTGTGGTCATGTGCCGCATTACCCAATATGATATCTCGTTTACGTATCCCATCAACGCTCAATTCATTTGTTTTACCATTACTGCGGAGAAAGGCAACCCCACCCAAAGTTTGTTCTGTTTTATAAACAGGACCATTTGGATGTATTAAGGCATTGGAACCAGACAAATTGAACGGTGGTCAGAACGCTATCCAAACAAACAAGTCTTGCAGATGGATATTGATACCACCGGAACCAAACAAACTATCAACGTATTTGGATGATTTTGAAGCAAGAAAATATGATATTTTAGTTGCTTTAAATGATTGCCAAAGGATTAGATTTTCACAAAACGTTGGCTTGGTCGACGTGATTAGTGTGATTCCATGCTTCATTTACCAGACTTTCATGCAGTGAACGCACGTATCAATTACTGACTCAAGTCGCGTGACCAGTACAGGCCACTCCCGCCAGTCCCCTGGTCATGTGATCATTCAAACCTATAATTGATTACTATACGGTTCAAGCCGTATTATCGGATTATATAGATCGTTTTATCACCAAGAGATGAAATACCGTCAACTTGCAGGATATGTTTATATTGGCCACATTAAGGAACTATTACTCTTCAAGGTGATGTGTTTCAAACGGTGTATCAAAAAACAGTCAATTCTAAAAATATATTGAAACTCATATTTCTAAACAAGCGGTTTTACTTGGCCCAGTGGTTCCAAGCATTGGATTCGCTCCAGTACCGTGTTCAGCTTGTGTTAAAATATAAGCGCGAATCTGGCTTGAGTGAGGATGTATGAATCCATCCTCCTTTGAGTGTCAGATAGTGTGAGATTTCGACTGACCGAACACCTTCGGCCACATTAGGTAATATAATGATATTTTATGGGCACGTCCAGTTCTCCTCCAGGTTCTTCAAGCGTTGCATCAAGCGTTTGAGGTTGTTTTGGTGGTCTCACAGCCCGGGCTTCTAAGGACAAAAAACAGCTGAATTGCATCTTCACCGGTCACTGCCTGTTCGTTAGCCCATGACTTACCACTCATTACACCAAGTAATTTATCGAAAGGAATTGAATCGGTGACGAATGTTCCTTGCGACTTTATTGTCACGCTGGTTATGGTCGAATTCGTTCTTAACGGAAAGTATTGAATCATCCCAAAAAGAAACGGAAGGAAAGGAATTAATATTCATGCTTCCTTACTTCCAAAGTACCGAGGAGCGAGCCCACATTCACATCAAGCGGTTGCGAATGGTGACGCTGTTACTGGACAAGTATAGAAATGGTTAAACAGATGGATGCAGATTTACCATGTTCTCGATTCAATTACCATGAGCCACCAAACAAGTGTTTGATACCTTAGGTCAACTTACAAACAGAGAAATTATTCCCTTCTTACAGTCGTTTTGATCAATGCCCTCCAGTCGCTCAATATCTTCAAGAGTCTCAGGCTGTCAAAACAGATAAATTCATTGAGATATTGCCTGGAATTTCAATACAACCAGTGTGTTCATTGTCAACTCGGACCTTTGATGAAGAACCAGGATGTCAAGGTCTTGATTCAAGAGTTGAAGTCACAAATTGTTCAAAGGTTGGTTGGAACAGGGCTTTGGCATTACCTTCAATGATTGTGATTAGACAAATGGACTCTATATTTCTTGTTTCTGACAACAGACAATATATTCAAAGAACTTCAAGTACCAGGAAGAAACGTGTGGCAATTGCTGAGTTCCTTCAAAGGAACCACTGGATCAAAGTAGGAGATAAAGGTAGGTGTGAAATCAATGTGAATCAAAGTATGAAATTAATGTATTCAGAGAATTGAAGGCCACGAAAGAATGTTTTGAAAGGCACTCGTACGTGGAGTGGATTACCGAGACGTGCACAGATTGCTAGCTAACGGCAAAGATTTAAGTGGCAGTATCAAACGTGATGTGGGAATCCGTCTTAAAAATAACTCAGTTTACGAGATGTCTTTCATACGGTTCTCTAGGCATTGAGATTGACCGGTGGTCAGTGGACTGTTGAGGACCAATTCAAGACATCATGATTTTTAACGTGACCTTGGGGTTTTGGGATTGATGAAGCATTGGGATTAACGATTGCCTCACAATACGGTGTAATCGGTCAAACGAACTTTGGTGACATTGATGTCAACAAACCAGGGATTGTTGGCACCTTGAACGATCATGGCAAAGGGGGCAAGCCCGTTTGCCATACAATGCTGGATGATATTGTGGGAGCGATTGCGGCTGCTGCAAGCACCCGTGTCGCGCAAGTACAAATGGAAGAACAAGCAAACGAAGATTTGAGTGTGACACAGGAAAGTTTATTTTAGATGAACAAAGAGACGGATTCGATCAAAGACTATTTGTCGCAAACAGACAACTCAAACTACAATCCGGATAAGATTGTTCTTTCTGAGCGCGATAAAAAGAAACGGATGGAATCCAAACAAAAACAAGCAAGACGACGAAACAAGAAACTAAGGTTCCAATTTTCTAGCCTCAAACATATGTTTGACCTGGAAGCGGGAATCGATATATTAAATGAAACTGAAAGTTTATACAGACGTAATAAAATCATCAAACGGATTGTCTTTTTAACAAACATTACGTTTGGGGTCTTTCTCTTAACGCGTTCGTTTAGTCTGATTATTATTACTGGACTTGTCTTTGTGTTTACCTTTGGGATCAACCGATTACTTGAATCATTGATTTATGGAGATCCTACCGACGAACTCAATCAAAAAATTGCGATGTATTTGGTCAGTGGGAACACCTTGCTCGTAGCGATTTCCACCTTCATTAATTTACACATTGACGCCGTCAATGCTGTAAATACAAATTTAGCGGATGCTGCAACGTATGCGGCGATTGCCAATGTTAGTTATGGGCTTGTGTTCTTTTCTTTGATTCTTACCGCCTTTTATCAAAACAGACAATTGATGTTGTATGCATCCTACGCAACATTGTTTATTTATACGGTGTTGCATCTGGTTGTGATTTATCCGGTGTATCAAACCGTCACAGACTTTGTGACGTTTACGGATTACTTGTTTACGAATGAAGCTCGTGACATTGGCATTCGAACGATGATTTTATTGATGTTTATCCTAGCGATCAACTTCAATGTGCGAATCAGTGAGAAACTGAATGAAGAGCGTAAGTATGAAATTTCCAATCGTCGAGGCTTAGAAAAAGATTTTATCCAAATCATCAAAGACTTGTTTTCCTCGATTGAAGTCTTTCAAGCGAATAATTTATATTTGGATCAATTCTCCACCTACCGAAGTGTGCAAATGATTCGTAAATTATCCGGTTTAATTGGTAAACGGATTCAAGAACTTGACACCATTACCTCCTTTGCGAAGGTTCACATTGATCAAAAAGATGTTTTAACGTTATTGGATTTTGAATCGATTCAAACGTTTAGTCCTAGAGACTACGAAGAAATCGAACGACGAACATCGATTGGTCGTCGTATCCTAAAACGCATTCGAATTCATCAATATGCAGAAGACTTGGTTCGTAACTTCACCAAACGAGCGTTTGAAAAAGAACTCGGTGAAC
>JAGYLA010000021.1 GCA_018401215.1 Bacilli bacterium
CGAGCGGGCGATGTCTTTGCTTTTGACAATTGCAAAGATTGGAACACGAAGTCGATATTGACTCATTAATCGTGCCGTATACCCAGAATTTGATACACAAATAATTGCAGCAACGGGTAAATCTTTGGACGCATAGGCGACAGAGTTGCCAATCGCACGAGCGTTGTTGTTGGTAATTGGTTTGCGACCAACGCGTTTGATCATTTTTTCCAAGTTCATGCTTGGTTCAATCGTTGCAGCGACTTTCGCCATCATCTGAACCACTTTGACGGGGTGTTTCCCAATTGCTGTTTCACCTGAGAGCATGATCGCATCAGTGCCATCAAGAACTGCGTTAGCAATGTCAGAAACTTCAGCACGAGTTGGCGTGACATTTTCAATCATCGACTCTAACATTTGGGTTGCGGTTATAACAATCTTACGTTGAATGTGCGCTTTTTCAATCATTTGTCGTTGAATCAAAGGCACTTGTTCGACATTTAACTCAACGCCCAAGTCACCGCGCGCCACCATGACACCATCGGCGGTATCAATGATTTCATCCAAGTGATTGAGTCCGGTTCTGTTTTCAATTTTTGCGATGATTTGAATGCGTTCTTTGCCATTGGCTTTGAGAATCTCACGAATCGCAAGCACATCTTCTTTGGTGCGAGTGAAACTTGCCGCAATAAAGTCCAAATCATGTTTACATGCAAATTCAATGTCTGCTTTGTCTTTATCACTAATGAACTCAAGATGTAAATCTGCGTCAGGCACATTGACCCCACGGCGGTCTTTACACACATGAGAGTTCTGTGCTTTGGTGGTAATGATTCCGTTGGCAACATCAATCTCTTTGACAAGCAATGTCAAATACCCGTCATCAATTAAAATATGCGTTCCGACATTGACGTCGTTCACCAGCCCTGGGTAATTGATACTAAATGCTTGATCGGTCCCGAGAATTTCCTTGGTATGAATCAAGACGGTCGAACCTTTCAAGATTTTGACTTTGCCATCTTGGAAGCTGTGTGTACGAATTTCAGGTCCTTTGGTATCAAGTAAAATGGCAACCGGAAAATCCACCTCTTGATTGAGTTGGCGGATGAGTTCGACTTGCTTCAACTGTTCTTCGTGCGTACCGTGGGAAAAGTTCAAACGAACCACATCCATCCCCGCATCGTACATCTGTTTGATGACTTCATACGTGGAAGAACTTGGTCCTAACGTACAGACAATTTTTGTTTTCTTTTGAATCATGGATTCTCCTATCGAGTCACATTGAATGTCGTAATATCAAATTGACGATCTCGTACGGGTGCGTTTAAACCTTCTGTAATCGGGACATGAATAAATTGACCATCTTTGATGCCAACGATGTGGTTTGATATTCCATCAATAATTAATTCACCTGCCAATCGACCAAACGACACGGCCAAATGACGATCAAATGCAGTCGGTGAACCACCACGTTGCACGTGCCCTAAAATCGTCGCACGCGTTTCTATTCCGGTTTGGTATTGAACGTATTTTGCCAGTTCATACGGTTCATCCAAATGCTCCGTCATGACAACAATCGAATAGCGAATGCCATCTGAAAACTGTTGCTGCAAATCGGCAACCAATGCTTCTCTGGAATAATTGGTTTCTGGACTTGCTAAGTATTTCGCCCCAGTCGCGATTGCAGAACGAATAGCAATGTCACCGCAATTGCGGCCCATCACCTCAACGATGTTACAACGTTGATGCGAACTTGAGGTATCTCGCAGTTTATCGATTGCTTCCACCACCGTATTGACTGCGGTGTCAAAGCCAATCGAATAATCCGTATAGTCCAAATCATTGTCAATCGTTCCAGGAATTCCAATCACTTGAATGCCAAACTGAGACAATGCTTCAGCCCCTTTAAACGACCCATCGCCACCTATCACAACTAGTGAGCTGATGTCACGGTCCTTTAATTGCTTTGCAGCAACTTGTTGCACTTCAGTGTCAAAGAATTCTGGGTAGCGAGCACTGCGTAAAAAGGTTCCGCCTTTATCGATCTTTTCAGAGACGGTAAAGCGGTCAAACTCGTTAATATCACCTTCAACAAGGCCTTTGTATCCATACGAAACACCGTAAACCTGAATGCCTTTGGCAAGTGCTGTTCTTGCAACACTGCGAATCGCCGCATTCATTCCAGGTGCATCGCCCCCTGAAGTTAAGATGGCAATTTTTTTCAAGAAAGTTCCTCCAAGGACTCTACAATAATCGACTGCTTTTGCGCACTCGTTTGTGTTTTCAATCCAACAATGCACATCATACCTGGTTTAATGCGTGGTTGATAGGTCGCGTACAGCTCAGGAAAGATGACGGCTTCTACATTCATTGTACCATCCTCAATCTTGACAAAGGCCATGGATTTTTGGGTTTTGGTCGTAATTGGTTTGACTTCCACCACGCGGACCAACACCAATTGAGTCGTTGCCGAACGAATCATCGACAAGGAGGATAATCCACGTTCTTTGATCAATGACTGGTACGGCATGATCGGGTCATGGGCAATGGCGAGTCCTAAGACCGCTTTTTCCCGATCGGTTAGTTCACTACTTGAATACGTTTCTAACACAAAACGAAACTGCGCATCGTCCATTAATGTGCCGTAATCCAAATACTTTAAATAATCTTCTAACTGTGTATTCCAGGCATAACTAGAAACGCCAAATTCATCAAGGGCACCAGAATCAATCAACCCTTGCCAGTGTGTTTTGTTTAAGAACCCTTTGACTCGGTTCGCAAAGTCATCGGGGGAAGCAAATGGCTCATCGCCTCTGGCTTCAATAATCTTTGTCGCAATTGTCGATGAGATGCCTTTGATCACGACAAACGGCATGATCACATCATCACCTTGTACGACATACTCAATCGAAGAACGATTGATCGATGGAGCAAGAATGCGCCCCCCCGCTCGGCGTAGTTCGTCAATGTATAGTCTAGTATGTTCAGCACTTCCCACATGATGCGACAATAAGACACTTAGAAAGTGTTTGGGATAATGGGCTTTTAAATAAGCACATTGATAGGCAATCATCGAATACGCAACCGAGTGCGAACGGTTAAATCCGTAGTTGGCAAAGCGATCAATCAAGTCAAAGATGGCTTCAGCATCAACTTTGGTTTGCCCAAACTCAACACTTCGCTGGATAAAACTCGTGCGTTCAATCTGCATCAATTGTTTGTCTTTTTTGGATACCGCACGACGTAATAAATCAGCTTGAGCGAGGGAGTAGCCCGCAAATACATTGGCGATTCGCATGATTTGTTCCTGGTAGACAATGATTCCATACGTGGGTGACAAAATCTCTTCAATGCTTGAGTGCGGATACGAAACCGCCGCTCCATTTTTGCGTTTCACATAATCTGGAATAAACTCCATCGGTCCAGGTCGATACAATGCTAATGTGGCGACGATGTCCTCAAAGGTTGATACATTGAGTTCTTGCAAGACGCGGCGAATGCCGCGTGATTCCAATTGAAAGACACCATCAGTGCGACCTTCACGCAAGAGTTGATACGCTTTTGGGTCATCAAATCCAAGTTGATACAAATTGATGGATGTTCCTTCGATGCGTTCAATTTTGATACCGTTCGCTTCAAAATTTTCAAATTCACTTAGTCCCCTAAGTCGATTTTTAACGACCCAAACGACTCAAGTCTTTGGCTTCCCCATTTACGTTTGCATAGGTGGTCCAGTGCTTTGTTTGCAAAGACAGTGTATTTGAGCAATGGTTCACTCGATAAAATAATTCCTGCTGCGCATGTGTCGAAGAGTGTCGTGGTTGAAGCGCTTCAATTGCTTTTGCAAGTTCAACCAATTGCTGCATCTCAGCGTATCACCGTTGAATCAATGACTGAACATTTTTATTCGTTTTGAATTTCGCTCAAAACAGCCCCTTGTGCGGGGACGTACTTCAACAGTTCGTTGACGAATGTTTGTGGTAGCGATAACGCTTTTGCAACATCACGAATCACCTGCGCGCCGCAAACGTTCCAAAATGTAACAATCGATGCGACATGTTCGTTGCCGTATTTTCGCGCTTTCATACAGTAATAATTCTTCGCGTTTATCATCGGGAAAATCCAAATCGATGTCTGGCATTGTGACGCGTTCTGGATTCAGAACCGTTCGAACAATAACTCGTATTCAAAGGGTCTGTATTGGTGATATTCACAAAACATAGACCCGCTAAACTTCCAGCGACACTTCCGCGGCCAGGACCAACTGCCCGACCTGCTATATCATTGCTTTTGCATGACGGACAAAGTCATAAACGATGACATATAATCAACAAATCCCATTTGATCGAGCATCTCAATCTCATATAAACGTTCTTCGTGGTAGCATGGGATGTGTTTTTAAGCGAAGCAAAGTTTTTAAACCTTTAAAAGACAGTGCTTTTAAATAACTCTAACAGATTAAGCGTGTACAAAACGGGGAAGCAAAAAGCCATCCTGAGCAAACTGAACATTGCAGCGATGAGCTAAGGCAATCGCATTCGTTAAGCTTTCTGGATAGTCACTATAAGTTCAAGTCAATTTGAGCAGGGTGCGCAAATAATGCCAGGACCCATCGCAAAAGAGACATCCATGGTTCGTTATTGCCATCGCTTTGATGGCTTGCAACTTTTATCGACGTATTTCATCCTGCGGATTCAAATAGCGAACCTCACTAAGCTTGGGACCAACAGGGATGTTTTGGAGCAATGGATAATTCAACTTAATCCAAGGAGCAATTTGAACTTCTTGTTCAAAGGCATTGAGTTCAATACCCAAATAATCCCTGAAGTGCAGCTGTGCGGGTTTGAACAGTGTGCATCTGGTCCACGGGTCACAACAATCCAATCAACGTGGCGCTCTGGATACATTTGTGCATCAGTGGCATAGCGAAGTAATCCTTCGTAGCCTTCGTTTGTTGTTGGATAAATCACAACAACTTGGTTGTTGAACTGTGTTTCATACCCAATGATTGGCTTAATTCCTGCGGCCTGACATGCTTGGTAAAACTTGTAACTGCCATGCAAATTGGCATCAGTGATAGCAAGTGATTGATACCCATATTCTTTCGCCAATCGAACGAGTGCAGCGATGCGAACGTGGCTTTCAAGCATGGAATATTCAGATTTTATTAGCAGGTTTACCATGCGTTCATTATAACAAACTACCCCAAGTATTTTTTCCCGACAAATAGACCAAACCAAGCAGCAGGTATCATCCACATGCGGTTTTCTTTTTCAGGGATTTCAATCACTTGTTTTGACTGATAATCTACATCAATGAGCATTGGAGTCATTTGTTCGATCGAAAAGACAATCTCAGTCTCATCAATGATCAACCGGTACGTGCCTGGTTGATTCAATATTGCAGGATTTGAATGTGCAACATCATTGAGTACAAATGAAGTGTTACACAACACTGTCACTGGATGGTAATACACTTGAGGTGTGACATTGCAGGATGGTTGAACTCGCGTGGTCTGATGCTCAACAATCAATCGATATGGTCCAGCCACCGCTACTTGTTGTTGATGAAACTCAAGTCCATCCCAATATTCAACCTGTTCAAACTGCAATGGTTGATCATTATAAAAATATTCCTCGTCCTCGTGGCGAAAAACATGAGGAATCACTAAGGATGCTTCAAACAACATTCCTTCATGTTGCAAGACAATGAAGTTTGGAACCACTGCAACGACTGCTCCGTCTTTCGCCGGCTGGTCTTGGACAAAACCACCGGTCTGGCTTACACCATACCAAGTTAGGTTATGCCGACCATGAATCAAGGTGGAATCATCAATCACCGAGACCTTTGAATCCCCACGTTGCTGAACGATTCCTTGGCTCGCAGACGTGCCTGCAAGGTACGTCTCATCAACATAATGATAGGCACTTTGTGAACTGGTCAACAACAACTGCGTTCGTTGAATGCTTAGATCTGGTCGGAGCATCAGTTGAATGCCGCGTGGACCGGTCGCATTATATTCACTCGATGAGGTTTGACCAACAACAAGAATTTCTTCCCCGACATGAACGTCATACAACACATCCAACCCATCACCACCGATCACTTGTTCACTCAGCGTTTGCTCCGATATGTGCATGATTAAAAAGTCACTACGGGTAATCCGTTTTGCTTGACCGACGGCGAAGATGCCTTTTTCACTCACATGCAATCCATGAATCAGACTCTCAAAGGCATAATCAGTAACAAATTGATTCAATACATCTCCGTTATAATCAAGTTCCAAAACAAATGCTCGGCTAAAATTATTCACGCCAGCGACATTTAAAAAATCACTACTATTACTGTGACCAGCAACAACAAGCGTATCGCCACAAGCCACTTGCGTAAATTGGTCTTCTTGGACTCCGCCGTACGAATGAACTTCTTCGAGTGTAATACCCTCATACACAAACAAAAATGCATCCATCCCCACAGCAGAGGAATGAAGGGATGTTGCACCGCCAACCAAATACGTTTTATTTGCGATAGTGCATGCATCATGCAACACGATATGACGACCATAATCACTCATAGGAATCGTCACAGAAACATCCAGTCGGTCGTTGAGTACAAAATCATGGGTCAGCGTTGACTCAAGCATTGCACTCACAATAATTGATACCAGTAGCCCTGTTTTCATGCTTCTATGATTCGACATTACAGATAATCTACTAAAAAAAGAGGCCGATTAGCCTCTTTTGGTTACTGGTTTTTTTCTAAGGTTATACAGAAGTAAACCAACAATCGTCACGATTGAAATTAAACTGTTGTACGCATATGCAGCTGGTGAGAATGATCGTCGTCCTAACCGTGAATAAATCCAATTGGAAAAATTGGTAAAGCCACTTCCTGTCGTGAAGTACGAGATCACAAAGTCATCAATACTCATCGTAAAGGCAATCAACCCACCCGCAATAATTGCTCCTGAAATGGCGGGTAAAATGACTTTACGCACCGCAGAAAACGGAGAACATCCCAAGTCTCTTGCTGCATCATACAAGTTTTGATCGAGTTGTTTGAGTTTGGGCAACACCGTCAAAATAACATACGGAATGCTAAAGAAAACATGCGCTAGCAACATCGTAATCGCACCAAAGGGTAAGCCGATCAAACTAAACACCAACATCAAACTAATCCCCGTCACTACATCAGGATTAACGACTGAATGTTGTTTAAAATAAGATGCGTCGTCGTTTGGCTGCTGTCAAATCATGAATCCCTATCGCAACAAACGTGCCAACCACAGTAGCAATCAACGTTGAGATAATAGCAATCAACCATGTACGTTGAATTGATTCAAAGAGTGAACGGTCATTGAAAATCTCACCCACCCAGCGCAACGTAAACCCAGACCAAGAAATCGTTCTTGCACTATCGTTGAACGCAAACACGGCAATAATGACAATCGGGAAATACAGTAAAAACGCCGTCAATCCAATCAATGAAACTTTTACTGGAGTCGTCCATTTCATAATAACGTCTCGCCTTCAGCGTCAACCTTATTCAATACACGCATGCCGACAAAGATAATTACGATAACAAGGAGTGAAAGTAACGAACCCAAATTGTAGTTAAAGGTTCGCTTGAATAAACTTTCAATCACGTTTCCGATCAATAAAATACTTCCCCCACCAAGGCGTTGCGGAATCGCAAAGGCAGTTGCACTCGGCAAAAACGTCATAATCACTCCACTAACAATTCCACTCGTACTTAGAGGTAACGTTACACGAATGAATGTTTGCCATGGGCTTGCACCAAGGTCAGCACTCGCTTCTTCAATGGAAACATCAAGTTTATCGAGTACGGCATAAATCGGAAAAATCATAAACGGTAAAAAGATCGACACCATCCCAATAATGATTGCCACATCCGTCCCAATCAAATCCAGTGAAATCCCAATCGTGTTTAAAATACTCGTGGGATAAAACAACGTCTCCCACGCAATAATCCGTAGTAACATGTTCGACCATGTTGGTACGATAATCATCACCAGCCACAAACTCTTAAATCTTGAGGTCGAACGAGCAAGCATATAAGCAATCGGATACCCAATCAACAAACTAATGATCGTCACATAACTCGACAAGCGAAAGGAATTGAAGAAGGCATTCAAGTAAATCATTTCGGTCAATTTACTCCATTGCGACAAATCAAATGTCGCCGCAGAAAAATCTACTCCTCTTGTTTGTGTCACGCTTAACACAATCATAAAGACGATAGGAACAGCAACCAACAACACC
>JAGYLA010000022.1 GCA_018401215.1 Bacilli bacterium
TATACTATTTATTTTATCTTTTTTTTATAGCGGTTATGAAATAAACTGATAGGTATCTTTCGCGATGACCCACTCTTCGTTCGTTGGGATCAAATAGACCTTGATGGATGAGTTTGGACCAGAAATATCCATTTCAACACCCCGAGCTAGATTCGCTTCTTGATTGATTGTTGCTCCAAAATAAGCCAAGCGTTCAATCACTTCTTTTCGTAACCTTGGGGAGTTTTCTCCCAAGCCAGCAGTAAAACATATTGCATCTACACCTTTCATATAGGCGATGTATTGTGCCATGGTATCTGCTATCGCTTTGTTTTGTAAAGTCATTGCTAATGTCGCGCGGTGATTTCCCGCTTCAGCCGCAACTTCCAAATCACGGTTATCACTAGAGATTCCTGACACGCCAATGAACCCTGATTTCTTATTCAAGTCATTGATGACATCATCCAAACTACGCTGTTCTTTATTGGCGATGTATTGAATGATTGCGGGATCAAGGTCACCTGAACGCGTCCCCATAGGTAGTCCAGCAAGTGGCGTTAATCCCATTGATGTTTCAACGCTTTTGCCCTTTTCAACCGCACACAAACTAGCCCCATTACCAATGTGAGCAACAATCACATTGACTTCGTCTGGCCGTTTGCCCAATAACTCTGCAGCACGTTGCGAAACAAACAAATGGGATGTTCCATGAAAGCCGTATTTTCGTACCTTAAATTGTTCATACCATTCATATGGTGTGGCATACATAAATGCTTCTTCATTCATTGTTTGATGAAAGGCGGTATCAAACACCGCGACTTGTTTCGCTTGAGGCAATGCGTTCGTAAAGCTTTCAATGCCCATTAAATTAGCGGGATTATGAAGTGGTGCTAAATCGGAGACACGTTGAATAGCCTTTAAGACATCCGCAGTGATTTCGACTGAAGTGGAAAAGGTTTCACCACCATGAACAACACGATGTCCGACTCCTTGAATTTCCGACAATGAGGCAACGACTCGTTCTGACAATAAGCGAGCAAGCAAATCATCGACCGCCTCAGCATGAGTTGGTAACGCCAATTCCCCTTTCGCTGTTTGGTCTTGAATTGTAAACTTGAACGACCCGATAGGTTGTGTAATGCGTTCATACACGCCCTCACACAACACGTTGCCTTGAGGCATGTCAAAAAGTCTAAACTTTAACGAGCTACTACCGGCATTCACACTGATGATTTTCATTGTTGTTTCTCCTTTTTAAACCATGCCTCCATCCGTTGAATGGCAAGCTGAAATTCTTCTTTTTCTTCCAAACGAGGCAAATCAACAAGCAAGAAGTCGTTGACCTTTCGCTCCCCTGGTTCAACGAGTAAAATACTTTTTTGAAGTTTGTGATCAACAAACATATCCGCAGGCAAACTAATCAACCCAACGAGCGATGCTTGTTGGAGTATTTCATCTTTAAAGACACTTTCTACATCAAAGAAATCGTTGGGAATAACCGCAACCATGACACCGCCTGGCGCAATTTTACTTACCCAGTGAGCAATAAAGCGGTGGGGAAAATAGTCATCATCATAAATATACACAGGGACATCAGCAATAATACAATCAAATCCTTCAGCGTTTGATTTTAAGCAATCTTCTAAAATAAAATCAACGTCATATCCCGCCAAATCAGTAAACACGCGGGCCGTCTGGATTTGATCCCAATTGGAATCCATCGCCATGATGTCACCGCGATGTTTGACCATATTGGCAACCGCAGTCAACATGCTTGCTGTGCCAACCACAGGGTCACACAAACTAAAGGATTGAGTTCCTTCAAAATATTTTGAGACCACATACCCCACCAACAACGAAATCGAATCCGGCGTCATTTCTGAGTTCGCAATTTGATCTGTACGGTATGCTTTCAATGTCGTTGCAACAAGTGCTTTGCGAAGTTCTTCCTTGTCAAACGACTCATCACGGATTTGCTCCATCAATGATTGAAGCGCTTCAGGAATCTCATCGATATTTGGCAACTCATTGAAGAGAATGTGTCGGCTCATTTGATACATCGCCGTCAAAGAACTTACAACAAAAAGCTCTTGGTAGAGTAAGATGTACTCGTCAAAGAGCTGAAATAACACCACGGATTGTTCTGTTGGTTGTTTCATCTACGCCTATTATATCAAAAGTCCAAGCCGCAAATTCGCAAAAAAAAGGAATGCTTATGCATTCCTTAGCCTTTTGCTCGGCTTAATATTTCATCAAGCTTTTGAGTATGGGCACTACCTAAATTTCGGTACACTTGACCATCAAATTCTGGCGAGATAAACAACTCCAAGAACGCTGGGATTGAGGTTACATAATCGTTCTCTGGATCGGCTTTTAACAAATCCCACACCGCAACGATTGGTGGAGCATAACCAACATAGCCATGATTCTCATAAGCATTGTCCACATCCAAGAAGAAATTAATAAACTCATACGCAAGATCTTCGTTTTGTGTCGTCGATGGAATCACCATATAATCGACCCATAAGTTGTTACTTAAAGGAGAATAAAAACCAAAATCAATCTCATCTTCTTCTTCAACCGCCACATAGAACGTATCAAAGAAATCTCCCGAATAGGTCAATGCGATATCCAAGTTTCCAGTCGCAATCAACGTCTTCAAATTGTCATCACCAAAGACCGTATAGTCCATTTGGCTCAATGCTTCTTCTGCAGCTTGTAACTCACCTGGGTCAGTACTGTTCACGCTATACCCTAAATACAGTAACGCAGCAGCAACCGCATCACGAGACACGTTGTACATGCCTACACGAGCTCCTGCAGGCAAAATGCTTGGGTCAAATAACACACGAAATCCGTACGTTTCCACAACATCCGCAAACGATTCACGATACATGATTCCTAACGAACCAAAGAAATACGGACTCCCCCAACCATCAATTTCTGCTTGTCTGGTTACATCAAGCACGGTGGGAAAAAATGTCGGTGATGCTACTTTACTTGCATCCAGTGGTCGAATCAACGACTCCTCTTTGAGACGTTCCACCATATAATCACTGGGAAAGGCAATATCGTAATTGGTATTTCCAGAAAGAATTCGTTCATACATTGCTTCGTTGGAATCCACTTCTTCATAGACCACGCGAACGTTAAATTCTTCTTCGAATGCAATGATCAAATCTTCATTAATGTAGTCGCCCCAATTCAGGACATATAAGGTTGGCTGAGCACTACACGCACTCATTACTCCAACAAGAACCAACGCAATAACAATCGCTATTTTTTTCATTGTCTCTCCTTACAATGTTTAGTATTACTAAACATTTAGTTTAATTTATATAAACTAGCAATTAATTATATATATGCTTGTTTTGAAAAGCAATAACTTTTAATCGCAATTCTATTTTTTTAAAACATGATAAAATAATGTGGTGATATGAATGAATAAATTCGCAATCAAACTCATTGAACAATATCAATATTCCACATCAAATACGCCGCCCACTTGTCGCTATTCTCCGACTTGTAGCGAGTATGCAAAACAAGCATTTCAACAAAAGAATTTTATTGTGGCAAGTGGCTTATCAGTATGGCGAATACTACGTTGCAATCCACTGTCCAAAGGCGGGTATGATCCTGTGCCCGGGACACATAAAGAATAAAGGGGCCAATGGGCCCCTTTTAATTGGATAGAAATGCTCGCACATCACGAAGTGATTCACTCAGTGCTTCTTGGAATGGTAAATGACCAATCCCTGGATAGACAACCAAGGTGGAATTCGCAATGCCCGCATCAAAGCGGTACGCACTGTCCACTGAGACGAATGTATCGAGTTCACCCCAAACAATCAATGTATCTATATCAATCGTAGAGAGTCGATTCCCCATGCTTCCACCATCTGTCACTTGTGTGAATTTCAAAAAGACATCACTTGGTATTTGAGCGTTTTGATAAAACATGGGGTCAAATACCTCTGCAGTGCGAAAGGATTCTACTGCATATGCTCCTTCAAAGATGGTTCGTTGCAACCAGTAATTACGAACCGTCAAATCAATCACCCAAGTGGGCAAGCCACCTTGTGCGCCGCCCCCTTCTAGCAATCCAGCAGCTGCAAACAAGATGAGTTTTTCGACCCGGTCAGGATATTCATCGACAAACTGCAAGACCACATCACCACCCATGGAGTGCCCAGCAATCGCGAATGGTTCGATGTTCATCGCCAACAAGACCTCATTGATGATTCGAGCTTGCGAACGTCGTTGGTAATCAAACGTTAATGACTTTTCAGAGAGTCCATAACCTAATTGATCCATTGAGACCACATAATAATCACGAGCAAGTAAGGTCGCAAATTCTTCATAATCCCAACTTGACCCACCAAACCCATGAATCAATACGACAACTGGGTTGTTTGGATCACCGTATTCTCTGACGTACGTATTGTATCCGCCCGCTTGGATCAAACGACCCGTTTCAATAAACTGATTGTCTTGAAAAATCTGCTGTGTTTTGATTGCACTCAGTCCCGTAAACATCGCAAACGAGATGATGAGTACATCGATAATAACAAGGGAAATTAATCCAGTGATTTTTAATGAATTCATTGCCTAACCTCTGCATTATTGTATCAAATCAGTATGATAGAATAGTGACGGTGAAATAATGAAACTCTTTTTCAGTGGGTTGTTGGTGGGAATGGCAAATGTTGTTCCTGGGTTATCTGGCGGCACAATGCTAGTTGTCAGCGGATTGTTTGAACGAGTATTGAACGCGTTAAAACAACCCTTCAAACACTTGCCCCTTCTTGTGCCATTAGCACTTGGTGTGATTGTTGGATTGGTTGGATTTTCATTTGTAATTGATGCGTTGTTTTCTGTGGCATATATCCCAACCATCTTCTTTTTTATGGGCGTTGTGATTGGTGGCGCATTGTTGTTTTATCAAAAGGAACTCCCTGACCAAAAGGACTTTGTCATTGCTCCAGTATTGCTTGGGTTAATGCTCGTGTTAAGTTTGGATTTTCTGCCAACAAGTGATTCTCCTTCATTGGTGTTATTACTCCTGGCTGGATTCCTTGCTGGTGCAACGATGATTCTTCCTGGGTTGTCGGGAGCGTTGATTTTTTTGATTCTAGGTCAATACGAACTCATTCTTTCCTACATCACGTCCATCTTTGATTTTGATCCGATTGTTCTGCTTACGCTTGTTGGGCTTGCACTGAGTGTCATCGCCGGAATTTTTTCGATGGCTTTTGGTTTAACCAAATTGTTAGCGACAAAGCGCAAACTCATGATTAACATTATCTTAGGGTTGATCTTGGGGAGCGTGTATCAAATGACACCCACTCCACCACTTGATTTATGGTGGTTTAGTGCCATCCTCACGTTGCCGGCTGGGATGTGGGTTGGTTCATTATTTTATAAATAAAAAGAGCGTTGCACTTATGTGCATTCGCTCTTTTTTTAATACCATCCGCGAAGCTTCATGACTTCGGCAATGCGATCAATCGCATGAATAAACGCGGCAAGCCGCATGTTTTTAATATTTCGGGTCGTCATTTTTTCATACACGAGATCAAACGCTTGTAGCATCATTTTTTCTTCTTCAAACAACACCATGTCCAAATCCCAGTAATGGCCGTATAAGTTTTGACTCCATTCAAAGTACGAAACAATGACACCACCTGAGTTGGCTAAAATATCAGGAACAATAAAGACTCCTTTGTCGAGTAAGATTTGATCGGCTTCGGGTGTCGTTGGACCATTTGCCCCTTCGCAAAGAATCTTGCAAGAGATTTTTTTTGCGTTGTCTTTGGTAATTGCTCCCTCTAATGCAGCAGGCACTAAAATATCTACTGGCAGTTCAAACAACGATTCACGCGGCAACACTGTCACGCCAGGAAATTCATCGAGTGGATGACCTGCATCGGAATACTCTTTCAGTGCTGCTACATCAAATCCTTCCGGGTTGTGCACGCAACATTGCATGTCACTCACCGCAACGACCTTTACGCCCCATCCAGCTAACATCACCGCAGAGTTGCTACCGACATTGCCAAAACCTTGAATCGAGGCGGTGGCACCTTGTAGGTCCAGACCAATCTTTTCTGCCGCCTTTCGTACCATATAAGAAACGCCGTAACCAGTCGCTTGAATTCGACCACGAGAACCCCCTAAATCAAGAGGTTTTCCGGTAAAGTGCGCGTTTTGTGAGGAGGACGTAATGATGTTTGCTTCATCCACCATCCATGCGATGACTTGTTGATTCACATTGACGTCAGGCGCAGGAATGTCACGAAACTGACCAATTTCATTATGGAATGCTCGTACCCATGCGCGAGACAATCGTTCAAGTTCTAGCGGTGATAATTCTTTGGGGTCAACCACAACACCCCCCTTACCACCACCGTACGGCAGTCCGACAAGAGCACATTTAAACGTCATCCAAGCACTTAATGCTTTGACGTCTTCGGCAGACACCGAATCATGAAATCGTAAGCCCCCTTTGTTGGGGCCCAGTGCGTCATTATGTTGCGAGCGATACCCTTTGAATAACCGGATCGATCCATTGTCCATTCGAACCGGAAACATAAAATCATAAAAGCGTTTTGGTTCAGCAAGTAATTCATACACAATCGGTTCATGGTTCGTCAACTCCAATGCGGACTTGATTTGTTGCTGCACCATCAATAAGGGATCCATGCTTCTCCTCCAGGAGTAGTTCAACCATACTGTAACAAATCAAAGAGACGGTTTCAACGCAAGGAACGATATACCTCTAATCCTTTGGTTAATACTGTCATTGCTTCTTTCAATTCTTCGCCTTGTAACACGTAAGCAATCCGCACTTCAGAAGTTCCTTTTCCAGGCGTTGCATAAAACCCAGCCCCCGGAGCAACCATCACGGTTTTGTTGTTGTGAGAAAATTCTTGCAACATCCAGACGGCAAAATCTTCACTGTCCTCAATGCCTAAATCCGCCATCACATAAAATGCACCTTGTGGTGCTAACACCTTCACCCCAGGAATGGTTTGCAACGCAGCGATCACGATGTCTCGTCGGGTTTGATATTCTTCTTTGATTGGTTCAAAGAACGTGGCAGGCAATTGATACAAACGAATTGCTGCTAGTTGTTCGACCGTCGCAACACTCAACCGACTTTGTGCCATTTTCAAACACTGTTGCACCACATCGTTGTTTTTGGATGCGAGTGAACCGATTCGTGCACCACATGCACTAAAGCGTTTGGAAATACTATCAATCACAATGACGTAATCCTTTAACAAAGGGTCTTTCGCAAGGCTCAAAAATTCAGCATCATAAATAAACTCTCGGTACACTTCATCGATGATCAAAAACAATTGATGTTCTAAGACCAGCTCTTTGATCACTCGACATTCATCAAGTGTAAGAGCCGCTCCAGTTGGGTTTGCTGGATTGTTCAATAAGATGGCTTTGGTGTTTGGTTGAATCAAACGTTGCCACTCAGATTTTTCCGGCAAGCGAAACGTTGTTTGTAATGCGGTTGGTACCGCAATCACTTCAACACCACTTGATTGACTAAAGCCATTGTAGTTCGTATAAAACGGCTCAGGAATCAGAATTGAATCACTTGGATCACACACCGCAGTGATCGCAAACA
>JAGYLA010000023.1 GCA_018401215.1 Bacilli bacterium
AGCTTTGAGTTAAGTGCGATTGCCGCAGCAGTCATTGGTGGCGTTTCACTTGCTGGTGGAAAAGGCAAAGCGTCGGGAACCTTAATTGGTATCTTAATCATTGCGATTATTATTAACGGATTGAACTTGCTAGGTACATCATCGTACTTGCAGCAAGTCATTACCGGTTTGATCATTGTTGCCGCGGTCATCGCTGACCGTAAAAAGTGATATGACCAACCGCAAGGTTGTTTATATAAAGAAAGGTGTCGACCTATAAACGAGGAGGGAAAGGATTTGAAAAAATTACTAACACTAGTGTTGGTTGCCTTGAGTGTTGTCGGCATATCAGCCTGTGAAGCAGACGAATTAACCATTGGTTTCGCCGCTTCCACATTTACAAACCCCTTCTTCTTAGACATAGAAGAAGGAATCGAAAGTGTATTAGCTGGATCTGACTATACACTTGTGTCACTGGGTGCCGATAATGATGCGGCAAGACAAGCAAGTCAAATTGAAGACTTGATTGCCCAAGGGGTTGATTTAATTTTGTTAAACCCAGTAGACTCCACTACCGTAGGAGTCAAGATTCAAGAAGCAAATGCAGCGGGCATTCCGGTCATTACGGTGGACCGTAGCGCTGAAACAGGCGAAGTGGTTGCTCACGTCGCATCGGATAACGTCCTAGGTGGTGAAATGGCGGCTGAATTCTTACAAGGAATTTGCCCACCCAATACACCAGTCTTAGAATTAACTGGACAAGCAGGAGCCTCAGCTGCCATTGACCGTAGCTTAGGATTCCAAGCTATATTTGGTGCATCAAATATTGACCAAACGACCACAGCAAGCTGGAGTCGTTCGGATGCACAAACTGTAACTGAAGCGTTCTTAAGCGCGGAAGGAAATCCAGCAGCAGTTTGTATCTTTGCTGCTAACGATGAAATGGCACTGGGAGCGGTTGAAGCGGTCAAAGCGAACCCGACGACAGTTCTTGCAAACTCATACATTGTTGGATTTGATGCGATTGATGATGCCGTCAATGCCGTCAACGCAGACGAACTACGTGCAACAGTCGCGCAACAACCATTTGAAATTGGAGCGGTTGCAGCGCAAATTGCCCTTGATTATTTAGCAGGAGAAACCGTTCCTGCAAGTGTACCAGTCGAATTAGCACTGGTTACCAAAGAGTAGTAGATAAAGGGGGCAGCAAGCTGCCCTCTTTCCTTGGTGAGGACGAATGAAAACATACAGCGTGTCGTTAATGTGCACCAACTATTTGCATCTACAAGAAGATCTAGTGCAATTAGATCCATTGGTAGATGGGTATCATATAGATATTATGGACGGAACGTTTGTTCCTAATTTTGCGATGAATTTTGACATGATCAAATCAATCCAACAAATTGTGACCAAACCACTTGATGTCCATCTAATGGTGCAACATCCTGAACGATACCTGGAAACACTTTCGACCATGAAGGTTCAAGGAGTGGTAGTTCATCCTGAAACGCTGCAAGACTCATTGCCTTCAGTGATTGAACGAATCCGTTCACTGGGTATGTCCATTGGTATCGCCCTGTCTCCAGGCATCGATGAAACGATGCTTTTGCCGCACTTGTCACAAATTGACAAGATTACGGTGATGATGGTGTATCCAGGCTTTGCTGGACAATCGATGATTGCGTCTCAACTAGATGTTGTGGAGCGACTCTCATCAATCTTGGATGAGCACACGACGTTAGAACTAGATGGATCAACCAACCCCTCGACGGCCGAACAATACGTTCGCCGAGGAGCTGACCAATTTATTTTTGGGTCTAGTTTATTCAGTGATCCTAATTTGGCGAATCGGTTTCACGAACTCAAACTACTATTTGAAGGAAAAAAGTAGCCCATCTGGCTACTTTTTTTTAGTCCAAGAACCGATGAATCAATTTGTCGATTTGACCAAATTCAATATAACGACTCGACCGATAGATTTCTTTGCCTTGTGAGAAGATCAATACCGTTGGCACCGTAAACACCAAATGTTCCCCGCGAAAGGCCGGGACTTCCTCGATGTCAATCTCATCATACTCAATCGAGGTGTCTTTGGTCATTCGCGTCAACATCCCTTTGGTATGCTGACAAACGGTGCACGTTTGAGTGCTTGCAACAACAATATAAAAGTCTTGTTTGGTTTTGGTTGCTAGGTCGCTTAATTGAGTGAGTTTCAAGGTTTTTTGCTCCTTTATTCTGAAATTATCATGATATAATAGGCAAAGAAGTGAGGTTTTGATATGAACGTGCGCTTACACTTTTTTCGAGATCGTAAATCGAACATCAACATCAAACGGATTTATGAGTTTTTTGATGAAGACATCTTTAAATACTCACAACAAGACAAGTATATCGCGTTTAAGTATGTTCATCCAGAACTTAATATTAAAGCAACGTTTGCGTTTGTAAAGCATAACGTCATCAAAGAAATTTATACGTTGTCGACCGCGTACACGAACTTGAATTTCTTTGTTGAATTTCCGTTGATTCAAAGTGACTACTTTCTCAATGATATTTTGAGTGTGGTTGAACAAATGGTGAAACGATTTGGATTGTTTTACTATTTTGATATGAAAAAAGACATTGAGTTGTTTGTTCGCAAAGATATTTTTGAATCGATTTTGGATTACCGCGACCGAATGGTCAGTATCGATGAGTTGACTCGAGCAAGAGAAAAATTGATTACGCCGTCCAAACAATTGTTTGAGATTTGTGAGTACCAACGTCAAGTGCCTGGCCTAGCAAAGTATTTCAAAGGCCAAGTCGATGTTCCAGAGTACAAATTTTATCGTCATTTACCAAGTGATGGCTTTGCAAGTACTGTCGTTTGGGATCAAGGAAAACCTACAGTCTTTCCCAAACATGTTGATTATTTGGAAATCATTTTCCCTGAATCTACCCTACCAACGTTTGTTCCTGCAGCATTAGCATTTGATAAGATTCATCGCTTCTTAGCGTTACTGCCAGACTTTGTGGATACAACACGAATTCTAAAACCAGGAACGCAAACGAAAAAAGCACAAAAGTTCCTAGAGGGCTTGAAAGATCATGCTGTATCGGATTTGGAATTTGAGTCGATTGTCTTAGCAAATGTACTCGATGAGAGGAATCAAGGGGTTGAATAAAACAATTGATCACACGTTATTAAAACCAACTGCACAAACAAGTGATATTCTTACGCTTTGTGAGGAAGCGCGTCAGTATTCCTTTAAATCGGTATGTATCGAACCGGTTCATGTTGTCACTGCCAAACAAGCACTGCGCGGCAGTGATGTTTTGGTCTGCACCGTCATTGGTTTTCCACTTGGTACCAATGTCACCGCCACCAAAGTCGCAGAAACCCGTCAGGCGCTGCTTGATGGGGCGGATGAGTTTGATATGGTGATTCATGTTGGCGATGCCTTAGAGGGGCATTTTGAACGCCTTGAACAAGACATCTACGCGGTCGTCCAAGCGGCAGCAAGTCATACGGTCAAAGTCATCTTAGAAACGTGTTACTTGAATGAGACGCAAATCGTGGAAGCCTGTTTGGCCGCCAAGCGTGCGGGTGCTCATTTCGTCAAAACAAGTACCGGCTTTGGCACAGCAGGTGCAACGGTTGAGCATGTACGATTGATGAAACAAACCGTCGGCGATTCGATGGAAGTCAAAGCCAGTGGCGGCATCCGCTCATTTGCTGATGCACAAGCGATGCTGGATGCGGGAGCAACGCGCCTTGGCACCAGTGGTGGCATTGCGATCATGACTGGGTCGACCGCGAAAGCGAGTTATTGATGAACCCGTTAGCGCACAAACACATTTCTACCACGCAGTTCAAAACAAATCTGATTGTACTCAGATTTTTTTCACCCATCGAAGAAGCAACCACTTCCGCACATGCCTTACTGCCTGACGTATTGCTTGCAGGAACAATGACTCATCCGACGCGTCGATTGTTGCAGCAAGCGTTAGAAGCACTGTATGACACACGAATTCGTACGTCGGTGAGTCGAGTAGGTAACACACGAGTGACGCAGTTTAGCGTCGAGTATTTGGACGATGCAGTGGCTCCGGCTTCGGTTACTAGTGAAGCGATTGGGTTGCTTGCTGATGTACTATATCACCCTTATTTAGTGGCGGGTCAATTCGATCAAGCAATTATCGAACGCGAACAGCGATTGATGATCGAAGAAATGGAAAGCAATCAAGAAAACAAAAATTACGTTGCCAATAAAGCCTTCAAACAAGTGTTGTTTGCGGGGGAAGATTATGTGATAGATATTGATGGTACACTCGAACAAACATCGACCATCGATGCGGCGCAACTGCAGCAAGTGTATAACGAGTTAATCGCTTCACCGGGTCTTATTGTGAGTGTCGGGGCGACGGACCCAACTCCGTACTTGTCACTATTTCAAGGTCGTCAAGCGGATGTGTCGTTTGTTGACCGTCAGACGACGTCACGCATCCACCCGCAATACATTAGTGATGTGGGTCGCTTCGTGCAAGCAAGTGTGATGATCGGTTATCGGACCCCTATTTGTTTTGATGACGAGTTGTATTATCCGATGATTTTAGCGGATTCGATTTTAGGGGGTTCGCAATCGTCGTTGTTGTTTGATCAAGTGAGAGAAACCCATTCCTTGGCGTATTCGGTGTATTCTAGTTATCAAGGGGCCAAAGGGGCGATGGTATTGAGTGCGGGCGTCGATGCATCCAATGTTCAACAAGCAGCCTCGTTGATGGTCGAACAAGTCGCCCGCTTACAAGCAGGGGACTTTAGTGATGAGCTATTGCGAAACGCCAAACAATTGTGGATGCAAGAAGTAGAGACGGTGTATGATACAAACACTGGTACCGCAATCAAATCGATTCATGATTGGGGGCTTGGCCGACGTGGGTCAAAGTATGATTCCATTCAACAAATGAATCAGGTCACCAAAGCTCAAGTCATGGCAGCTGCTGCGACACTGACGCTTGATACCGTGTACGCATATTCACCCAAGGAGGTTGTATGGACATTCGAACCATCGAACCATTCCAAGAAACAGTAGTTAGCCATACATGCGCGAGTGGGTTATCGGTAATGATTGTCCCCAAACCAGCATTTGCACGCACGTATGTGACAGCAACCATGCGGTTTGGTAGCAAACATCTGCATCATCCGACGACCAATACGAAGTTTCCGGCCGGCATTGCCCACTTTTTGGAACATAAAATGTTTGAGTTGCCAGACGGTGATGCGGCCAGTCAATTTGCTGCGCTTGGAGCAACGACCAATGCATTCACTAGTTTTGACAAAACGACGTATTTGTTTCGTACGATCAACCACGTCGAAGAAGCAACATGTTTGTTGCTTGATATGGTGCAATCGTTAACGATTGATGCAGCGAGTGTGACCAAAGAAAAAGGGATCATTCAAGAAGAAATCGCGATGTATGATGACATGCCAGACAGTGTGTTGTTTTGGCGCACGATGCATAATTTGTTTGTGGATCACCCATTGACCTATGACATTGCCGGTACGGCCCAGAGTGTCGACGCGATCACGGTCGATGATTTAATGACCTGTCATCAAACGTATTATCATCCAACCAATACATTATTGGTGGTGGTGGGTCCCGTTGACCCCACACAACTCATTGCGCTGATAGAAGCCAATCAAGCATCAAAATCCTTCGCCCAGATTGAAGTACCGAACGTTCCAGAGTATGAGGTCGCCCTGCGTAAGTCATATGACACAATTACTCATTTGGAAGCCCAAGACAAGTTGATGATCGCCTACAAACAATCACCTGAGGTGTACCAAGGGAATTTCTTAAAGTATCGTTTTGCGATGAACATCTATTTGGAAATCATGTTCGGGTCCACCAGTGACTTTTACGAACGATTGGTCGACCAAGGTGTGATCAATGATAGTTTTAGTGCCTTTAGCTTTGTTGAACCCGACATGGCACTTGCATTTTTTAGTGGTGACACCAAAAAACCAGATCAATTGTTTGAGGAAATCAAAACCACATTGGACCTGGTTCCGTCCAAAGAAGAGATTCAAATTGTGCAACAACGCATGCTAGGTAGTTTCATTCGAAGTTTGCATTCCTTGGAAGCGTTAGCTCATGACATCACAAATTATTCGATATTGGGGGAAGATGTTTTTGCTGCGATTGAAGTGATTCAAGAGTTAACCGTCGAGGATGTCAAACAAATTCCAGCGTTCTTCGATGAGGAATTCAAAACAGTAACAATGCTTCATGGAAAACGACACTAAATCGATAGATTTTATACAATTCATCAAGCAATTTGTCAGTGCGTCACCCTTAATCCATTCGATTTTCCAAGAACTGGTAGAAATCACAGCTAATCGGCA
Source organism: Bacilli bacterium (assembly GCA_018401215.1). Lineage (GTDB taxonomy): Bacteria > Bacillota_I > Bacilli_A > MAG-NZ > MAG-NZ > M30B81. The sequence continues at coordinate 6,365 of JAGYLA010000023.1, forward strand.
CCTTATGGTGCCTTTTTCGATCGATCCATGCTTGCTATAGTGAGTGCACTTATCCGGATAAGTCAATTTATGGAAGGAGGACGTATGCTCAATCAAAGCATCTTAGTTGGTCGCTTAACCAAAGACCCAGAAATTCGTGAAACCGCGGATGGCAAACAAGTTTCAACAATTACCCTAGCTGTAGCAAGAAACTTTAAGAGCCAAGAGACTGGCGAATACGAAGCGGATTTCTTGCGTTGTACCCTATGGGAAGGGATGGCACAAAACACGGTTCAGTACTGTAAGAAAGGCTCAACCATCGCGGTCAAAGCACGACTTGCGACCAAACGGTTTGTATACGATGATGAGAAGTACTTTGAGTACCCTGAGATCATCGCCGAAAAGATATCCTTTATTTCGACATAAAAGAGGTGCGCAAGCACTTCTTTTTGATTGACGGAAGAAGATTCCTGATTTATGATTCGTTCAGGAGAAACCAATGAATAAACTTAAATATTGGTACATTGAGGCATTCGTGTTGGCAATCACTTGGACAGTGGTGTCGGTGCTCGCTAATCAACCATTTGCGATAACAACGTATGCGGACGTGATTAGTGCAACCGTGTTGATCGTCTTTATTCAATTCTTGTTTCAAGCAAGCCCACCACTCGGGACTGCAAACTATTTGCGCTTGAGTTATTTAAGTCTGTTGGTTGCTGGGTTTGCCTTGGTGAGCGCCGCACCTTCGGTGGTACTTGTCTTTCTCAGTGGATATGTATTTAGTTTATCGGTGGTGTATTTGCTACGACAAATTCAAGGGGCATAAGGCCCTTTTTTTCTGCCGGAATGAGACAAGGAAGTATGGTATAATTTGACAAGAAAAATGAAACAATATCACGATTTATGCCAGCACGTGCTGGAGCATGGTACATTGCGTTCTAATCGTACAAACGTTCGCACTTACACGACATTTGGTTACCAAATGCGTTTTGATTTGGCCGCAGGATTTCCGTTATTGACAACCAAGAAGGTTCATTTGAAATCGGTGATTTATGAGCTATTGTGGTTTTTATCGGGCTCCACCAACATCAAA
>JAGYLA010000024.1 GCA_018401215.1 Bacilli bacterium
GTGATACGAAAGAATTGATTGCGATTCAAAAGCTAGGCATTGTGCACGACGCCTTGATCACGAGTGTCGATGAAGCACTAATGCCCTTATTTACGAAATATGTCTCTCAGCGCCGTGCGTTCATGAAGCACACGAGTGAAGTGACGAACATTCAAGTTACGTCCTCGGGAAGCTCGTTTGAGTATGAAGGACAGCGCTATGACATCAGCATGCGCGGGGAACATCAAACCACCAATGCGGCACTCGCGATTGAGACGATTCAGTATTTGATCAAGCAAAAACAATACCGCGTCGAACCAAACCACATTCTCCAAGGGTTAAAAAAAGCTTTCTGGCCCGGTCGGTTGGAAGAACTAACTCCTGGAATTTTAATCGATGGCGCTCATAATATTGAGGGGACGCAAACGCTTGTGGATTACATCCAGTCCATCGACCAACCTGTGCACATCATTTACGCGTGTTTGGAGAAGAAACCGTACGCCAAGATGATTGCCTTGCTTGAACCAGTTGCTGCAACCATGACGTTTACTTCGTTTGATGACCCGGGTTGCATGGACCCAACCATCTTGTTTGAAACAAGCAATCATTCTAACAAAGAAGTGGTGGTGGATGTGACACCGTATTTCACCCCCAAAGAAGGAGTCGTTCGGGTGTTCTGCGGTAGTTTGTATTTCATTAGTGAACTTCGTAAGAACTTCTTTAGTAAATAACCCCTCCGCGCTCAATCATAGGCACGGAGGTTTTTATGTGGATCAAAGAAATGAAAGCAACAGAACGACCCAGAGAGAAGATTCATCGCTTTGGGATTACGCCGCTGAGTGATGCAGAACTGATCGCGGTCTTACTACGAACAGGCTCAAGTTCATCGAGTGCGATTGAAGTCGCGCACCGGTTGATCAAACAAGTGAGCTTGTCGCAATTATCGACCATGCATGTGCGGGAGTTAACGCGCATTCCCGGTATTGGCAGTGCAAAGGCATCGAGTATTTTAGCCGCATTTGAATTAGGCAGACGTGTCAAACACACCTCAAGTGCGCAAATCATGAGTCCTTCAGACATCGCAAATGTCATCGCGCCCTTCATTCATAATGAGAACCAAGAACATTTTATTGGCGTGTTTTTGAATACCCAACATCAAGTCATTCATACGAAAGTCTTGTTTGTTGGTACCCTCAATGCCTCACTCGTGCATCCTCGTGAAGTATTCAAAGAAGCGGTCAAAGTATCGGCCGCAAGCGTTGTTGTTGCTCACAATCACCCAAGTGGCGATTTGACGCCGTCACCCGCCGACATTGAGATGACCAAACAACTCAAAGAAGCAGCGAAAATGATTCACATTCCGCTGCTGGACCATGTGATTGTGGGTGAGACCGGATACTTGTCATTCTCTGAGCTTGGACTTCTTTGAAAATGCTTGATTGGATATAGTGATTGTGCTAATATAAGTAGCTGCACAAAACGCACAGACCAGGTTTGAAGCAATTATTGCACCTGTATGGCGAGTTTTAAAGCAAATAAACGAGAAAGGTGCAAAGCATGTACGCAATCATTGAAACCGGCGGCAAACAAGTAAAATGCGCGGTAGGTGAAGCCATCTACATCGAAAAACTTGATGTCGAAGAAGGCAAAAAAGTAGTCTTTGATAAAGTCTTGTTGTTTAGTGATGAATCGACCTATGTTGGAACTCCTTATGTTGAAGGTGTGACAGTTGAAGGAAAAGTCGCCAAACAAGGCAAACAAAAGAAAATCATTGTCTTCCATATGAAACCGAAGAAAAAATACCGTAAAAAAAATGGTCATCGCCAACCATACACGAAGATTGAAATTACAAAAATCGGGCTATGATCCAAGTTGATTTCACCCCCCTCAGTGTTGAAATGAAGGGACATGCACATTACGCAAATGCGGGCCAAGACATCGTCTGTGCCGCGGCAAGTGCAATCGCCATTAGTCTCATTCAAGCAATGAACAAATTCATTGCCAAACAAGATGTGGTCTTAAAAGAACAAGAAGGGTATTTGTACTTTGAAATTGTTAAGCTGCAACCGATTGCCGCTGCACTACTTCAAAGCATGAAAGAAACCTTACAAGAACTAGAATCACAATTTCCGAATCAAATCCGTGTAAAGGAGAGCTTTATCAAATGATGCAATTAAACATTCAACTCTTCGCCTCGAAAAAAGGAACCGGTTCGACCCGTAACGGTCGTGACTCGCAGTCCAAACGTCTAGGCGCTAAAAAATCTGATGGACAATTTGCGTCCAGTGGATCGATTCTCTATCGTCAACGAGGCACCAAAGTGCATCCTGGCAACAACGTTGGGATTGGCAGTGATGATACCTTATTTGCAACGGTATCCGGTACGGTGAAATTCGAACGCAAAGGCCGAGATCGCAAACAAGTATCGGTGTATCCAACAGACGCTCAAAGTGCATAGTCATGCACTTTTTTTCTACGACAAATGATACACATTGTAAAAGCCATTGAATTAGATGCCGTTGACCGCTTGAGTTTGAAAGCGATTCAACAAATGAAACAAGACGGGTTAACGCAGTGGGATGAACGCTATCCCCGAGCCGTTCACTTTTTGCAAGACATTCGTCATGCCTCGTTGTTTGGCGTGTACGACGAAGAAACCTTACAAGGCGTTGCTTGTATCGATCAAACGTTTCACTCGTGCTACTACAGCTTGGACTGGGACATGACAGACTCGGTGATTGTCCACCGGATGGTCGTAGACCCCGGTGTCCAAGGCAAAGGCATTGGTCGTCAACTATTAACGCATGCAGAAACGCTCGCCAAGCAAAACAAGTGTCGCTTTGTTAAACTAGATACACACCAAGACAATCACAAAATGATTGGCTTATTAAACAAACTAGGTTACCGCGAAGTTGGTTATTTGACAGAAATCAACCGCATCGCTTATGAAAAGGAACTATAATGTTCATTGATTCAGTAGAACTGACAATCAAAGCAGGAACAGGAGGCGACGGGATCGTCGCTTTTCGCCGGGAAAAATATGTCCCGCTTGGTGGACCAGCTGGAGGCAGTGGTGGACGAGGTGGCCATGTCATCTTTGTTGGTGATGAAGGTCTGACCACATTACTTGATTTGCGCTACCAAAAAGAAATCCGCGGTCTAGTCGGTGAAAACGGCATGAGCAAAGGCAAACACGGCAAAGACGCCGACGACACGCTAGTCCGTGTTCCGGTCGGGTCAATGGTCTTTGATGCAAGTGGCCAACTGCTTGCGGACATTACCAAAGAGGGTCAAGTTGCCCTGATTGCCAAAGGCGGCCGCGGTGGCCGTGGTAACATTGCCTTTGCAACGACCAAATACCCTGCACCAGAACTCGCTGAAAAAGGCGAACCCGGTGAAATCATTTCATTAAACATTGAATTAAAATTACTTGCTGATGTCGGCTTGGTGGGTTTACCAAGTGTCGGCAAAAGCACGATTATTAGTGTCATTTCTGCCGCCAAACCGAAAATTGCTGACTATCCCTTTACGACACTGCGACCAAACTTGGGTGTTGTCCAAGTTCGCGATCATTCGTTTGTCGTTGCTGACATGCCAGGGTTGATCGAAGGCGCCTCCCAAGGCGCTGGACTTGGGATTCAGTTTTTGCGCCACATTGAACGCACCAAGGTTTTAGTCCATGTACTTGATGCAAGTACTCAAGATAGCATCAAGCATGATTATGCATTGATACGTGAAGAACTAGGACTATTCAATCCCGACTTATTAACCCGTCCTGAACTCATTGTAATCAACAAAGCCGATTTGATCTTGGACGAAGAACGTCCCTTGATTCAAGCCATGTTTGATCAACCCGTGCACTTTATTTCTGCGGTGACCAATACCGGCTTGCAACCGGTGTTGGATGAGGTATTAATGACGATTCAAAGTGTCCCTAAGGTTGTTGTTCAAGATGGCATCAAAGAGTATACGTTTGTTGCACCGGTCGACTCGTTTGAGATTCATCTGGGCAATGATAATGTATATGAAGTACGTGGTGCACAAGTTGAACGATTACTCCTTATGACCGACTTTGGGAAAGATTTGGCCGTCAAACGCTTTGCCAAACAGCTTCGCTCGTTGGGCATTGATGAAGCACTGCGTGCCAAAGGTCTACAAAGTGGTGATACCGTACGAATTTTAACGTATGAGTTTGAGTACCAAGACTAAAGGACGTTTAAAAATCAAAGATAGACCCACCACCACGTCGTTGATTGTTATAATCAACGTGAAAGCGATTGGGAGAAGATGGTATGCGATTATTTATTGATATTGGAAACACGCAAGTAAAAATCATGCCCGCGACAGCGGGAGAATTTGCAACGCTAATCAAGATTCCTTTACCAGAATGGAACAAAAAAACAATTACTGCGCTGTTCAAACAATTTCCTGACGTCAATAAACTAACGGTTGCTAGTGTCGTTCCGACTGCGGGGACACTCTTAGAAAAGATTGCTTTGGCCAAACAAGTGCCGTGCAACTTCATCACCGCGACCAACCAAACGTTCGTCAACGTGAACACGACAACTCCCGCACAAGTCGGTGCCGATTTGGTTGCTTGTGCGGCGGCGGTAAACGGCCGAACCATTATTGTTGATTTTGGCACAGCAACGACGATTTCTTTGGTCGACCGAAACTCGATCGAAGGCGTATCGATCGCCCCGGGCCTTGGGACACAACTGGCAAGCATTGTTAACGATGCAGCATTGCTAGAACCTGTGGAACTGCGAGCGACGGATCAATTTTTAGGCCGCGACACCAACGAAGCACTGCTTGCAGGCATTGTGATGGGTCAAGCCAAAATGGTCGAAGGCGTCATTCAATCACTTGGCAAGGCAGCAATCGTGTTTACTGGTGGATATGCGTCAATCATCAATCAAACCCTCGGCAACAAATATGAGGTTGACCCGTACTTACTGATGAAAGGATTGCAACGGATCGATGGCGAATGAAACCACGCTCTACATTCACATTGGCACTCGCTGGACGCAAGTCTATTTTGAGTCGCTTCATCTATTAGATACTGACCCGTTATGGACACTCAAAGACGTTCATGGATTGTTGGGTGATTTTCAGTTTCTTGGCTCCATTCTTGTCGATACAGTGGTCATTTCTTCGCATGTCAAAGAACTAACGAGCGTCTTTTCTGCCTACGCAAAAAAAGTACTCCAAACCGAAGCGACCATCCTACATGCCAAACAAAGCATGCTGGTGTTGCCAGAAGCGACCCCAACCGATGTGGTTGCGGTGATTCACGCGCATGCCGGTGAAGTCGTCTACATTGGGTTGCAAGAACACGTCACCATAACCTATGTCAATGATGGATACTTCCAAGGCTTTCTTCAAGGACCCGCGATTTCAATCGACCCACAAACGCAAATGCCAGCGCGCTTACATTTGGCCAAACACGACGAAGCCGCAACCATTCAAGGGGCGATTGTCATGGTCATTGGCTTCATTGAAAGTGCCTTGCGTTTGATTCGTCCTCACCAAGACGCGACCCTTGTTGTCTATGGGCCACTCGCCAAATGGATGAGCCCTTATATTGAAGAAGCGCATACACTTGATACAACCGCCTTGTTTAAAGGCATGAGGCATCTTATCCAGCACGTGGAGTAACGTGCTTTTTATTTGCATTTTGATATAATGAGCCATATGAAATCGACCATCAATCAAACAACGTTATCGCCGATGATGCAACAATACATGGCGATCAAACACGCTCACCCTGACCAATTAGTCTTGTTTCGTTTGGGTGATTTTTATGAGCTGTTTTTTGATGATGCGATTACTGCGAGCCAAACGTTAGGCATTGTTTTGACCGCCCGCGATGCAGGGGACCAAAAAGCACCGATGTGCGGCGTGCCCTATCACAGCGTCGATAAATACATCGAACCTTTGATTGAAGCGGGGTTTCAACTCGCGATTTGCGAACAAACCAACGACATTGATGCAGCAACTAAGATTGTCAAACGAGTCGTCACTCGCATTGTCACACCAGGCACCTTTACAGACTATGCCGGAGATGATGCGCGTTATTTGGCCGCTTGGCACGACAACCAATTTGCCTATGCCAATGTCGCAACCGGAGATGTGTTTGTCGAGACAGTCCTGTTTCAAGACGTGACCTCTCGCTTACACAGCTTAGCGATTCAAGAATTGATCATCAGTGACGCGCTGAAGCAACCGATTGACTTCGCAGCGACTCGAGTAATTTCTTATACATCAGCCTCCATCTTAGACGGCTACAACGAAGCCCTAGGCTTATTGTTTACGTATGTCAAACAAACATGGCAACAAGATGTCAGTCATTTCAAAGCACCGATTGTCCAACATGCGACAAGTGGCCTACCACTTGATGCCTCAACGATCGCACAACTTGAATTGTTCACGTCCAGTTATCAACAAACTAAAGTTGGCTCACTTCGTCATGTGATCGATCACACGAAAACATCGATGGGTCGCCGAGTGCTCACG
>JAGYLA010000025.1 GCA_018401215.1 Bacilli bacterium
CTCCAACTACAACCGGTTTACTAAGCCAGCCGTTGTCTTTGTTGAAAATGGTCAGGCCAAAGTAGTGGTTCGCCGCGAAACACTCGATGACTTGATTCGAAACGATGTATCACTCTATGAATAACATCGTCTTAAAATTTGGTGGCAGTAGCGTATCCACGATTGCTAAAATGCAAAATATTGCGGACTTGTTGATTCAACGAAGTGAGAGTGAACGAATCGTCGTTGTGATTAGTGCGATGGGTTCGACTACCAATGAGTTGATGACATTAGCCAAACAAGCATCCAACAAGCCTTCCAAACGTGAAATGGATTTGTTGCTTGCCACTGGAGAACAAACATCGATTGCCTTACTAACGATGATTCTCAAAGACAAAGGGGCAAACGCTACCTCATTCACAGGATTTCAAGCAGGCATCAAAACAGCGGGACATTATACAAAAACGAAAATAGTCGAGATTGATGACGCCAACATTCATCATCAACTCGACGCAGGTAGCATTGTGGTTGTTGCCGGGTTTCAAGGGATCAATGACGCAGGCGATATTACTACCCTTGGTCGGGGAGGTTCTGATACGACCGCCGTCGCACTGGCTGCTAGGTTGCAATGTCCAGTAGAAATTTATACCGATGTGGATGGCATTTATACGATAGATCCAAGTCTTTATCCCAAAGCCAACAAACTCGATGAGATTACGTATGAAGAAATGAAAGAACTCTCGTTTCTAGGAGCGAAAGTCATGGAGTATCATTCCCTTGATATTGGGGAACGATATGCAGTCCCAATTTATGTTGCAAAAACTAGTTCTGCGTCCCAAGGGACGTGGATAAAGGAGTCGGCCATGCAAGCGGTAAAGCCAGTGACTGGGGTATCGATTTCAGACCAAGTCATGTTAGTCACCATCAAATACTTACCCAATGACAACCGTGTGGTCGCGGATGTTTTTGTCCGTTTGGCTGAAGAAGGTGTCAACGTGGATATGATCAGTGAATCGTATTCGAGCAAGAATCTCATTCACTTGTCATTTACGGTTCAACGCGATGACGAGGAAGCAATCACGAATTTGTTTCAAGAACTGACAAGTTCCTATCCAGACGTTCAACCTTCTTATGAGACAACCATGGTCAAAGTTTCCGTGGTTGGAACCGGAATGCGAACTCAATCAGGAGTTGCAGCAACGCTATTCAAACTGCTTGCAGAACTTGATGTTGCTTTTCGCTTGGTGACGACGAGTGAGATTAGTATTTCCTTTACGATTCCAGCACAAGACAAAGAACGAGTTGCGCTAGCCATGGCAAACAGGTTTGAACTATGAGATTTTTTAAATACGAAGGCACCGGAAACGACTTCTTAATTTTAGATACGACAACACCACCAAGTAACGCTGATATTAAACAAATGTGCGATCGACATTTCGGGCTTGGGGCTGATGGCATATTGTTTGCGAGTTCGTCAACAATTGCTGACATCAAAATGAATTACTATAATGCCGATGGCACAATGGCTAAAATGTGTGGCAATGGAATGCGTTGTTTTGTGAAATATTTAAATGATCAATCCATCATCACCAAGGAAGCATTTGTTGTTGAAACTGGTGCGGGACTGATTGAAGTGACTCGGGATGGAGAATTGGTAGAAATGAATTTGGGGACGAGCATTGTTCAACCGCTGACCCACATTGAACAATATCCCCTTTATCCCGTTACCCTAGCGACAGAACATGCGGTCATTTTTGAAGGCATCGAGCAAAAAGAAGTGATCGGTCCACTAGTGACAAATCACCCGACGTTCAATGACGGTGTGAATACCAATTTCGTAACCGTCAAAGGACCAGCATCGATCTTTGTTCAAACCCACGAACGAGGGGCCGGTTGGACCTTGTCTTGTGGAACTGGAGCTGCCGCAAGTGCGGCATGTGCAGTTGCACTAGGATTTGTTACAAGTCCAGTTCAAGTTGACGTCCCCGGCGGAACCTTAGAAGTGCGAGTTGCAAGTGATGTGTTTTTAAAAGGTCCAGCGAACAAAGTGGCTGAAGGAGTATGGGTATGAAACCGATCTCAGTCGCAATTGTTGGAGCGACCGGACTTGTCGGGTCGACGTTCATTAAAGTATTGGAAGAACGCAAGGTACCCATTTCATCGCTGACGCTATTTGCTTCTCACAAAACAGCAGGACAAACAAAATTGTTCAACGGTGAACTTCATAAAGTTCGTGAGCTTAATTCTGAGTCTCTTGAAACTCATTTTGATGCAGTGTTATTTAGTGCGGGAGGCCAAATTAGCAAAGATTATGCCTACCAAGCTGTTGCCAGTGGAAGTGTTGTGATCGATAACTCGTCGGCATGGCGGATGGACGATCATGTACCGTTGATTGTTCCTGAAGTGAATGCATCTCACCTAAGTAAACATCAAGGTTTGATCGCAAACCCAAATTGTTCCACGATTCAATCGGTAGTTGCACTTGCTCCTATTCATCAAACGTATGGACTCAAACGAGTTGTTTACACTACGTATCAGGCTGTGTCAGGGTCTGGATATTCTGGGCTAAATGATTTGGCGCGAGCAAAAAACAATGAATCACCAGAGTTTTATCCTGTTCCGATTGACCGCGTGGTCTATCCAAAGATTGATGATTTTCTGGATAACTATGTCACCAAAGAAGAACAAAAAATGATCAATGAAACGAAAAAGATTTTAGGGGATGAATCCATTTCGATTAGTGCAACATGTGTGCGAGTCGGCATTGAACATTCGCACTCGGTATCAATTGTTTGTCAAACAACGAAACCGTTTGAACTTGCTGATATTATCAAATTACTGAAACATGCCCCATCCGTGAAAGTATATGATCATCCATTGATTCCCACGGTACTGGATGCAACAGGTAATGACTTGGTTCACATCGGTCGAATCCGGCGAGATGATTCCGTAGAAAACGGACTACAAATCCATGGTTGTCAGTGACAACATACGCAAAGGCGCAGCGACAAACGCTGTTCAAATATTAGAAACCATATTAGAGAAAAACGTATGAGTTTATTTCAAGGTGTTGGTGTTGCAGTTGTCACCCCTTCCAAGGAAGTGACGTCGACTTTGAAGCATTTGGACGATTGATTGATTTTCATATTCAAGGTGGAACCAAAGCGATTATCGCGTGTGGTACTACAGGTGAATCTGCCACATTAAGCGAAGAAGAAAACTCTCTATTTTTGATTACTGTGTGAAATATTCACAAGGTCAGTATTCAAATCATCGCTGAACAGGTAGTAACAACAACTGCGCAATCCTGTTGCCTTATCGGTCCAGTGCTGCAAGCGCTTGGTGTTGATGGATTACTTTTAGTGACTCCTTACTACAACAAACCATCTCAACTTGGGTTGATTGCTCATTACGAAGCGATTGCAAATGCGGTGAACATTCCGATTATTTATACAATGTGCCATCACGAACAAGTGTGAATTTGTTACCAGAGACCGTTCAAGTGCTCGCAAACCATCCGATGATTCAAGGGATCAAAGAAGCATCAGGTGATATCGAACAAATTACCTTACTTTCAACAATGATTCCCAGTGATTTTTATTTGTACTCGGGCAATGACGATCAAGTATTTCCTGTCTTGGAGTTGGGTGGAAAAGGTGTCATTAGTGTGACATCAAACATTGCGCCATCACTTGTAGCTGCCCTGATTGAGATGTATTTCCAAGGTCAAATCGAGCAAGCGAAACAAGAGTTTGAACGATTACTACCACTTCATCAAGCGATGTTTATCGAAACCAACCCTGTCCCAGTCAAAACGATCTTACCGTGGTTAGATATTCTGCAGGTGGAGTACGTTTGCCTTTGGTGATGATGACTCCAGACAAAGAACCAGCGCTTCGTGCCATTACTACAAGGTTTGAGTGACGTCGTGAACGTAGTCGTTCATGGTGGGGCTGGCGCGATGGGACAAGTGTTGTCATCGATGCTATCCTCACTCGGTCATACTGTTATTCCAGTGGAAAGTGTGACAAAAACCACGAACATGATTCAATCGATTGAAGACGTAACTTCTTGTGACGTTGTGATTGATTTTTCTCATGCAAGCTTGCTTCCAAGTGTTGTTGCGTTTTGTGTCACACATCGCATTGCGTTGGTTGTCGGAACAACCAACTTGAGTGAAGCTGACCAACAGTTACTGAATGAAGCAGGCAAACAAATTCCATTGATTGAAAGTTCAAACTTTGCCTATGGTGTTGCGGTATTTCGTCGTTTGGTGCAAGCGGCGACGACGTATTTGAGTGAGTTTGATATTGAACTCACAGAAACCCATCATATTCATAAAAAGGATTCACCAAGTGGTACAGCAAAACAATTACTGCGTGATATTCAACAAACTTCGACAAAGCAGTACAATGTAATAGAGGGTCGTTCTTCAACAACGTCCGCAAAAGAGCCGCAAGAGATTGGCGTTCACTCGATTCGCTCAGGAGCCAATCCAGGCGAACATACAATTATCTTTAGTTCGAATGAGGAACAAATTGAGTTAACTCACAAAGCATTCTCACGCAGTGTGTTTGCCAAAGGGGCCATCCAAGCTGCTGCTTGGGTTGTCACTCAACCAGTGGGTCGATATCGTATTGAGGAGATGGTGACATCATGAGTTCGTTCTTAACGGATCCATATGAAATAGCAGCGTATATTAAAAAGGCGACAAAACAAACCCCTGTTAAAGCCTATATAAATGGTACATTAGCTTCACTTGATTTTTCAGGCATCCAAAAGTTTGGTTCTGATACGTCTGCGACCATTTTTGGCCAAGCCGATGTCATCGAACGTTTCTTAGCAGCGAACAAGTCAGCGATTACCGATATCGTCATTGAAAACGACCGACGTAACTCAGCGATTCCATTGCTGGATTTGCGTTTTTTAGAGGCTCGCATTGAGCCAGGTGCAATGATTCGTGAACATGTCAGCATCGGAAAACAAGTTGTTGTCATGATGGGTGCAGTGATTAACATCGGCGCGGTTGTCGGTGATGCCACAATGATTGACATGAATGTTGTTTTGGGTGCACGAGCAACGATTGGTGCACGTTGTCACATCGGTGCGGGTGCAGTCATCGCCGGCGTTCTTGAACCACCAAGTGCAACACCGGTGATCATCGAAGATGATGTCTTGGTCGGTGCTAACGCGGTCGTGTTAGAGGGCGTTCGTGTAGGTCAAGGTGCAGTCGTTGCCGCTGGTGCGATTGTCACCAAAGACGTTGAAGCGGGAAGCGTGGTTGCTGGAAGCCCAGCGAAGTTCATCAAATACAAAGATGATAAAACGATGGAAAAAACGAAACTGTTGGAGGATTTGCGCGGATGAATGTGAAAGACTTAACAACGACGGTGGTTCATCACCGCCGAACACTCCATCAAATTCCTGAGTTAGAATTTGATTTGTTTTTGACGCATGACTATGTCAAAGAAGTGTTGGTTTCACTTGGATTTGAAATTGAAGTCGTCGCGAAAACTGGTATTATCGCAATCAAACGTGGAACGACCAATGATTTTATTGCGTTTCGTTCGGACATGGACGCACTTCCAGTGAGCGAAAAAACAGGCGTTGAGTTTGCCTCAAAACACGCAGGACGAATGCATGCATGTGGTCACGATGGACACATGAGTATGTTACTTGGGTTTGCGGAATATTTATCCAACAAAGAGATTACTCAATCGGTATTGTTGATTTTTCAACCTGCTGAAGAAGGTCCAGGTGGGGCGAAGGTCATCATCGAAGAAGGATTGTTTGATAAGTATTCGATCAAGCGAATTTATGGATTCCACGTCTATCCAGAACTAGAAGAAGGACTCATTGGATTGGTTGACGGACCGATGATGCCACAAAATGCAGAATTTGATTTGACCATTCAAGGTCTGAGTGCTCACGGTGCGCAACCAAGCAAAGGAATTGATGCGATAGTTGCAGCAAGTCAATTGGTCCAAGCGTATCAAACGATTGTGTCACGAAGTACTCATGCACTACAGCACGCAGTGGTCACGATTGGAACAATCAATGGTGGTGAAGCGCGAAATATTATTGCTGGTGAGGTTAAGATGTCTGGAACAATTCGGGCGTTTGATCCTGCAACATACACCTTAATCAAACAACGCATGCATGAGATTGTTGCTGGTATCGAGCAAATGAATGGGGTTCAAATCGACAATCAAATCATCGATTATTATCCACCAGTCATTAACGATTCTAGTATGGTCCAAGAAGTTGCAACATTGTTTCAACCAACGGAAATGACGTTTGTCGAACCGATGATGTTTTCTGAAGATTTTGCATTTTATCAACAACATGTTCCTGGTTGTTTTATGATGCTAGGCACCATGAATCAAGCAAAAGGATTTACGGCCCCGCTTCATAACAACAA
>JAGYLA010000026.1 GCA_018401215.1 Bacilli bacterium
TGTTTTCGACCAATACGTTTTTAAAACATCTACGGTTAATCGTTCGTTCATAATCTCCTCAATTAATGTTTATTGTATCACTTGAAAACCAAACCAAAAAGCTGTTTGACTTTCAAAAGATTGGTTTAATTTAGTACAATAGCTTATGAAAAATAATCACTACGATGTTGTTGTTATTGGTGCAGGGATGGGTGGGCTAACCACCGCTAATTATTGTGCGCGCGCTGGCTATAAGGTATTGTTACTAGAAAAAGAACCCAAAGCTGGCGGCTTATTTGGTTCATTTGAATCGGGAGAATATGTCTTTGATCATGGTGCTCGTGCGGTAGAAAACTCTGGTATCATGTTTCCCATGTTCAAGCAACTTGGTATCGATCTAGAGTTTGTTGGAAGCCCAGTAACGATTGGCATTGAAGATCAATTTGTTCAAATCATCTCAGATGTTGAATTGGAACCCTACATTCAATTGCTAACAAATTTGTTTCCTGATGAAGAAGCGAACATTCGTCTAATCTGTGCAGACATTGTCAAAATCAGTCAAATGACAAATGTGTTATATGGCTTTGATAATCCACTGTTTTTGGATGACTACAGTGACAAAGAATATTTGCTGAATGAACTTTTGCCTTGGACATTCAAATTACTCTCGACACTTCGCAAAACCAAAAAATACTTTCATCCTGTTCAAGAACATTTGGAACGATACACAACCAATCAATCACTGATCGATATGATCATTCAGCATTTCTTTGAGGATACCCCAACGCAATTTGCGTTGAGTTACTTTACCTTGTATACCGACTATAACTATCCCAAAGGGGGGACCAGACAAGTGGTCGCTGCGATGGTCGAAAAATTCAAAGAAAATGGTGGAACCCTCTTGGTAGAGTCTGCAGTGGAATCGATTGATTTGGATCAACAAGTCATTCACTTTCAAGGTGGTACCGTCAACTATTCGTATGCCCTGTGGGGTGGTAGTGGAAAATACTTGCACGATCTAGTGACATCCACTCGGCCCAAACTGCAATCTTTGATTACTCAAAAGCAAATTGAATTATCAAACAAAAAAGGGGCAGATTCCGCGATGACGGTCTTTATGAAAGTCAAGGACAAAGGCCGAGCAATTGCAAAAAAAGCGGGCATGCACACGTTTTATACCCCAATCAAAGAGGGTTTGTCCAAACACCCAATCTCGATCATCAAAGAAGGTCTCTCTTTCAGTAACAACAAACAAAAGGTGTTGGACTGGGTACAACGTTTTTATGAATTGAACACGTTTGAGATTTCTGTCCCGGTCCTACGGGATGAATCGCTTGCACCCAAAGATGAGTCTGGTCTGATTGTTTCGACGTTAATGGATTATTCGTTGGTGAAATACATCCAAGATCAAGGATGGTACGAAGAGTTAAAAGAACTGACCAACAAATTGTTTGTTGATGTGCTTGATCGTTACTGGTTACATGGTCTCAAAGACAATATCATTGAACGGTTTTGGGCAACCCCACTTACAATGGAAAAGTTTGCCTCGACCTTTCAAGGAAGTTTGAGTGGTTGGTCGTTTCGCAATGATAAAGTTCCTGCAGAATTCTTGTTTTCTCGGGTCAATAAGACCATGTTGACGGGGTATCCAAATCTATTTCAAGCAGGCCAGTGGGCCTTTGCTCCAGCGGGATTGCCGACTGCAGCTTTGACCGGGAAACTCGCTGCCGATAAGATCATTAAGTTGTTAAAAAGAGATAAAAAAGGCCGTTGAACTCACCAATCTTCTTTGTCTTTCAATGAATGGATTGCGTTATACTAATTGTGAGGTAAAACAAATGGAAACAGACATTTATAGCAAACGATCCCTTAGGGATTTCGTGCTCGTCCAGCGGCTGTGGTTGTTGGCATCTTTGCCAAAGCGGTACTCAAAGGTTAGTATCACAGCCAAAGGCAAAAACGGTCGATGGGAAATCGATTCTTCAAGTGCTGGTTTTGGGTGTCAAAGGTGGCGATGAAGTCACGATTGCAGGAAGGCGATGATGGTGAACAAGTCATGGCAACTGTAATGGAAACGTGATCAAAGTACACCGCCACTCTTTAAGTGCAACTACCCTACGGGAGTGGTTTTTGTGTCAAAGATGTGTAAAAGGTGTGAATGTAAAATAGTTTGTTAATTTATTGTAAACGGTTATATTTATGCTGATAGGGTAAAGTAACGGCGTGTTTAAGACTTGCTGATGCACCAACAGTTCATAGTGCCAGCCAAAATAAACCTGCAAAGCAGGAGAAGAAAGGAAGAAATTATGTCAATATCTGTAAGTGAATTCATTAGGTACGTTCACGCTAGTCCTTTTAGGGGAATGGTGTGGTCGCCGGTGCTGTTCCTTGGCAAAACCAAGTCGAACAAACGCTGGATGGGTTGTCATTACGTTAGGTTGGGGATTTAATTTTAATCGGGATTATTGTCGCCTTCTCCCAAGTGGAAAGTTCTCACATTAACCCTGCAGTATCCTTCGGATTATTAATAGAAGGATCGATTAACTTCGAAGAATTCTTAGGTCTACGGGGCCTGGTCAAATGGTTATGCGATTATTGGTGCCGCAGCGGTGGTTGCCTTTTATTGGCAAGCACATTACTAAGCAATGAAGATGCTGGCGCAGTGTTACCTACCTTCCTACAGGACCTGCAATTCGTAACACAGGATTGAACTTGTTCTCTCTGAAGCATTAGGAACATTCATGTTAGTGTTTGTGATCTTGATGATCGGGATCAATTCCAGTCAATAACGATGCAATTTTATTAGTACCGTTCCTCGTTATGTCGATTGGTATGAGTTTGGGTGGCGTCACTGGCTATGCGATCAACCCTGCGCGTGACTTAGACCTCGTATTGCTCACTTCTTATTACCAGTTCCAAACAAAGGTTCTTCCGATTGGGCCCATTCATGGATTCCAGTTGTTGGACCGTTTCTGAAAGTTGCAGCAGCGGTATTAGCAGGCTTAATGTAAACCAAATCATTCATTATCAATAAAAAGGAGGGATTAAGGTAGAGCGAATAGCGATACTGTAATTCTTCGTTAAAGGAAGGTTTTCCATGAAAAAATTATTAATCACGTTGGATCACATCGTCGAAGAAATGTTACAAGGGGCTGCACAGTTCTATAGTGACCTCGTTCACCGAGCTGGTGCTCACGCGTCATTGTCAAAATTATGAAGGCAAAGGCAAAGTAGGAATTATTTCTGGTGGTGGGTCTGACACGAACCATCGCATGGTGGGTTTGTCGGACAAGGGATGTTAGCCGCGCCTGTTGCTGGGGATGTCTTTGCATGTCACCAACGCTGATAAGGGTCTTAGAAGGTACTAAGGCAGCCAACAAAGGCGCCGGCGTCTTCTAGTCATTAAGAATTATAATGGGAGACGTATTGAATTTGAAATGGCCAAAGACATGGCTGCAATGGGGCGTACTGATGTTGAGTTTCTTATGTAACTGATGATGACATTGCAGTAGAAGATTCACTGTATACTGCGGACGTCGCGGCGTTGGTGGAACCAAGGTCTTGGTTCATAAGATTTTAGGAGCCTCACGCGGAGCGTGGCGCAAGCTTACAAGAACTCAAAGCGACTGCGAGAAGTTATTACCAGAAACCAAACATTAGATTAGCCTTCATGCAGCAACCGTTCCTATATGGTAAACCTGATTTTTATTAGAAGAAGACAGAAATTGAATTTGGTATCGGAATTCATAATGAACCAGGTTATCGTAAAGAAAATTAAGAACTCTTCAGCAGAAATGGCGAAAGAGTTTTATGATCGCTCTGAAACAATCCTTCTCGCCCAAGTCTGGTGAAAAATTGCTGTCTTGGTCAATGGATGGGTGCAACACCGCTCATGGAACTGTATGTGTTTGCCAATGACGTATAAGTTGGTTGAAAGCGGACGGGTATCTGCCGAGTATTCCAAAGTGGGGGGAAACTACATGACCAGTATCGATATGGCGGGGTTGTCCCTGACCTCTTGCGTTTGTCGGATCCTCAATGGCTCAAAGATCTCAAAGAACCGGTTCAAACGATTGCTTGGTAATTAGGTCATGTTGACCAAAGACAATGCTCTTGTTTGGATGGCCACATTCAGTCAAGAAGTGATCGCCAATAAGGAATTTTTAAGTGAACTTGATTCACCGATTGGTGATGGTGATCATGGATTTAATATGGCACGAGGACTGACAGAAACGCAGCTGGCACTAGAAGCGACGCCACCTGCAACATTGACCGATGTATTTAAAACCGTTGCGATGCAATTGTTAAGTAAAGTTGGTGGCGCATCCGGTCCGTTATATAGTTCTGCGTTCTTAGCGATGATCAAAGCCATCGACAACAAAGATACGTTAACCAATGAAGAAGTCGCAGACATGTTGCAAGCAGGACTCGAATCCGTGATGATGCGAGGCAAAGCCGTCGTTGGTGAAAAAACCATGATTGATCTATGGACACCCGCAGTGCTTGCGCTGCGAGAGGGGTCATTGACCAATGATTTGATTGACACACTCGTAGAAGCAACCGCTCCCTTGAAAGCGACCAAAGGGCGTGCATCCTATTTGGGCGATCGATCGATTGGACATGTGGATCCAGGATCGTATTCTTCCGGCATCTTTTTCAAGGCATTGCTATCGTCTGGAGTGCTTGAGTGAGGGGCATTGTCATCATCTCGCACGCAAAAGAGATTGCAGTCGGTGTCAAAGCATTGATTGAAGAAGTCGCCAAAGACGTTCCGATTACCTTAGCGGGCGGCTTGGATGGTGGTTTGATTGGAACGTCGTTTGACGACATCCAACAAGCAATCGAATCCAACGAAGCGGACGAGCTGTTTGTCTTTTATGATTTGGGAAGTGCAAAGTTAAATGTTGACATGGTCATTGAACTGTCACAAAAGACAATTACCGTTTGTGATGTTGCATTGGTAGAAGGCGCATATATTGCGGCTGCTTTATTACAAACCGATGTCGACAATGACGTCATCTTTGCGAACCTTGAACCATTAAACATAAAATAAAAGTGAACACGACACCACGGTGTCGTGTTTTCTTTTATAATAAGTTGAGGACATAAATATGAGCGTAATATTTACAGGAATGAATGGGACGGTCGCACCCGCAGTTGCAAAGGTATTCATTCAACATGGAGTTGATGTCGTAGCGTTTGATCGACAACTTGTGTCGATTGATGATGTGGCGCAGATGACGTCATTCATTCAATCGGTGCAACCAGATGCGGTGTTTCATTTTGCGACGGGACCGTTGCAATGGGCCGCGGATTTGGCATCGATTACCAAACAGCTGAACATCCCGTTTGTGTATATTTCAACAATTAGTGTATTTGATGGGAAAGTCACACCGGCTCCGTATTATCCGGATACGCCAACCAGTGCTACCGATGAATACGGGAAATACAAAGCCGATAGCGAACAAGCGGTGTTAGAGATCTATCCGCAAGCGAGCATTTACCGCTTATCGTGGCAAATTACTGATGATGTCACAAGCAATGGAATGCTTCGGTTTTTGAAAGAGCAAATGGACCGTCAAGGAGAAGTGCGTGCTTCCCGTAGTTATTATCCAAGTGCTGCTTTTTTAACCGACACTGCGGACGCGGTGTATGATGCGTATCAAAATTTACCACCAGGGATTTACAATTTCAATAGTAACGATGATGTCAGTTTTTATGACATCATTGAGTACTTAGCAACAAAGTATCCGTGGATTATTGTGACCGACAAAGCGAAGTTTGCTCGCGATCACCGAATGCTTGATGAGCGCGTATCGATCAAAAAATTACGAGACTATTTATAGTCTCGTTTGTGTATAATTCTCGCAAGGAGATGAATTTATGACGGAAAAGCGTTCAATCTTACTTGCCTATGTCGCATTATTATATGGCACGTTTATGTTGTTTAGTTTACTCAGTAGTTTTTTTGGGTATGAGACCGACCAATGGAGTTTCTTTTATTATTAT
>JAGYLA010000027.1 GCA_018401215.1 Bacilli bacterium
TGTAATACCCTCTCCGCTTGCGCCACCACTTCCTTTGAAGCGAACGATAAAGTAGTAGCCACCAGAACTGCTGACCTTCAACTCTTCAATCGCATCAAAATCATGCGCGACATCGGTAAATGTTTCATTAGGAAACCATGTGTTCAACAAGCGCAATTGAATGTCTTGAGGCGTCTCAACGATTGGTGCTTCTTCACCCAAATAATTGACCGCATGGTAAATCAAAATGTCTTTGACCCCTTGATTGAATCGACCCAACGTCAACGGTGCACTAGTTCCAGCGGGCATATCCACACCCTCTTCTTGCAAGGTTATAGCATCAACACGGTTATATTCCGCTAAGAACAATGGGCTATTTAAGAGTGCATCACCAATCCCTGCGGTTTCACCTTGTTCTAGAACATTGACGTTCACTACCTCATTGGTACGAACATCAATCCCTATTAAAATTTCAATGGGTGCAATCCATCCAGAAAATCGCGCACGGTAAAACATCCCAATGTCTTCCCCGTCTTGTTGGAGACGATAGACATTGCGAATCAAATCTGTCGTACCAAATTCTTCAGTAACTTCATAATCCGCTTGTTCATCTGCTTCTGGGAAATACTCCACCAACGCTGAGTTGATGGTCTCATTGATCCTTGCTTGAACAATTGGACTCGTAATTCCCTCAACAAAGAAGACACTCATCATCGATGAGACAACAACGATTGTTAAGACGACAATGGTTTTAAAGTGTTTCATCAATCAATACCTCCACTGTTGTATTTAGCTCTTCAGCTACAGGTTGTCTCATTTGTAACAAGACATATCCAGACGTTACAGTAATCACAATCGCAATGGCTGCGGTTTGAATGAATGTACGTAGTGTTCCTGAACGAGCATTTCGATTCATATAAGGAGTCAATACATTACCAAATAGTATCGCAAACAAAACTCCTTCGGTGTTGTTTCCTAAGATACGAATTAGCACAGTAACAAGCGCAACAATCACCGCATATAATATTTTCATGTTTCTTGTTGTTGGACTAGTAATTGGGTCAGAGACCAAGAACACCGCAGCGAACAAGACCATTCCCGTTAGAATCATTTCGATTCCCAGTTCCGTCCCACCCACAATGGTAGCAATCGCAAAGACCGATGCAACATACGTTGCGCCAATCAACCAATCAATCGTTCGTGTCGCACTTAAAATAACCCACAATACAATTAAGACAAGACCACTCATTGCTCCGGCTGCGATGGTATAGTATTCCCCACCCAACAGCAACGATGTCATATCAAGTCCACTTAACTCGTTGTTAAATAACGCTTGTTTCAATACATCGATTGGATAAAAGACTTCTTGGCCAATCAACGCGGGCGTTAACGCAATTTGGGGGGCAAATGAGACATAGGCAAACAACACACCAACGGTCGCATTTTGGAAAATTGAATACCCAAATCCACCAAATACAAGCTTACCAATCCAGACAGCAACAACGGTTGACACTGCAACCAAATACAATGGTGCATGCAGTGGTAACAAGAGCGCAACCATCAATGGAATCATTGCCGCGTGTTTTTGAAGAATCAAATAGCCCACTGATTTTGGTCGTTTCCAACTGCGATAAAACACATATTCAGTGACTACACCGACTACCACCGCAAGTGACGCACTAATAAGTAACCGCAGTCCATCAAAGCCCGCAATCGTATATAACACCGTTGACGCAATGACATTAATGACCAATGCCGCTTGAATCAACCACATCATTTTATTTGTTTTTTTAGCAGCGTATCGAAACGGTGCTTTACGAGTTGCCATTATTCAACTCCTCTAGCAACACGACGTTTCGCTCGGCGAACCCACTCCAACACATTGATCTCAGAGGGGCATACATAACTACATAATCCACACTCGACACATTGGTCGACGGAATAACTATAAATTCGGTCTTCGGCTTCACGAATTTCTGAATCCATGATGTTTTGCGGTAAGATTCCAACCGGACAAACATCGTTACAAAGACCACATTTGATACACACGTCCTCTTCAATGACACTGGAAGTATAGCCAACCGTAGAAGCGTCAGCGTGAACGACAAACTCACCGGATTTCATCGATGAACCACTCAGCACATTACCACTAAAGTACGTTGCATCTTGCTGCGCTGAGGCATTAGCACCTGCAAGTACGTCAGCAAGAGTTGTGCCAATTTTAGTTTCAACAATTCGTTGTTGTTTGGCGTCATCAAGTAGTACCACTACTTCTGTTGACGTTACAGGCACACCCAATTCAATCGCATCGTAGACTGCTTTTGCGGTATGAGCATTCGTGTAAATTACACCCACAGATAATAAATCGTAAGGTGGTTGTTGCTTGATGATGCTCGCAATCGCTTCCACTTGCCATGCCTTATTGGCACGTGGTCGAACAAGACGAACTTGCAAGCCTGCTTGTTGACACTTTGTCGCAAATGAACGTTGGTTAGTCAGCACAGTGACTGGTTTCAATGACGCTTCTGCCAACAAGTAACAACCCTTGATTAGAGCATCTTGATGGGTTTCAAAGAATTGCACATCCTCTTTGACAAATCCAGCATTTTCATAGACTGCATTCACAATAACTTGATTGATGTTATTGGTAAAATCCAATGAGGTATAGAGTCCGTTTTGATCCAACCCCTCCACACCCATATCAACCAACTGAGTGCGTAACATTTGGGCAGTATATGGTTTGAGTAAGGGTCTTGCTTTGACTTGTTCTTCTTTGGCATCATTATCAATCACTAAGTGATCCATGGAAATGCCATTGACGTATTCCAACGAGTCCACTGACCTTACAATTCCACTCACACTAGAAAACACCGGAAGTCGAACTTCTTGGTTGTATCGAACCGCAATTTTTTGACCAACAAGAACTCGTTCTCCAACCGCGACATTCAAATCGTAGTATTTGGTCGTCGGATTATGTAAGGGAATCGAGACGCTTGATGGACGTAAGCTTTGTTGTTTTTGCATCAAAGTCACTTCCTTGTATACGTCTTCTTCGAGAAGCTTGTTGCAAACATTTTTCTTGCAATTGGGCTTCCTGGTTCTTGTAAGGTTGTTTGATATGTCGAATCAACGAACGGATTATCTAGCACCATTTTATAGTCTTTTAAGTACCCGGTTGTTCTCATGCGCGCTAAATTCCAACCAAACAAGAATTCTTCACTGACGATTGGTTGTCCACCACCAGTGATCAATCCACCAAATGTATCATTGAATTCGATGAAATCGTAAGTCTTTTTCCCTGCTCTCAATCGCTTAAACATTTCGGCCATGGCTTTTCCACCATGAACGACGGCGACAAGCAACTGTTCTTTTCCAAGTTTGACGGTCGCTTCGGTAATTCCATCATCAAATTGATGGAATGTCGATAGCTGCGCATTCAAGGTGACACCTTTCAAACGGGCTACTTGTTGTAAGGTTGCATACAATTCACCACCAACAAGGCCATACAACGACCCTGCAGTTTGCGGTTGTGCTGCACCTGAGGGTTCCAATCGTTTGAAACGCATGTCCGATTTGATAATCATTCGACCAAATTCTCTTGTTGTTAGCACCGCTTGAACAATGTTTGCATGTTCGCTGCGACCAATTTCATACTTCGCCGCAGTGCTTGGAGAAATGGTCACAACATAGCGATTCTTCGGTGCAAGGTCTTCGCCTTCTTTGACCACTTTATTAGGAACCGTATCATCTTGATGCAAGATTGCATTCATCAAGTGCGGTGATTTCAGTGGCGATAAATGGTCCAAATAATCGGGCTCGTACATTTCCACGTAGCGAATCCAACCAGCGTTTGAGGACGTAAAAAATGGTTTATGACCAAATTCTTTTGCTGCTAAGAATGCTTTCGCTTGTTCGAGTGCATGCACATCCGCTGCATCGGCAACATGTTGAACTTCATCAAACCCCATCTCCATCAAGGCTGTATGAATCTTTCCTTCAACAACATCCACTTGTTCACCAATCGGATATCCAAAGGTTTCTCCAAGTGCAGCTTTGACTGTGGGTTCCAATTGCGCAACAACATAGGTGTTTTCATCACGAATCGCTCGCTCAACTTGAACAATATGATCGGTTTCTATCAACGCACCGACTGGACAAACAATCGTACAAGCTCCGCATGAGATGCATCCTGCTTCATCAAAGCTAAGTCCTGGTGCTGGTGAAACAATCGGGTCTTCGGGATTATCATCTCGATATTTAAATACTTTTGCTGTGACGATTTCATTACACGTCGAGACACAACGGCGACATAACACACATTTGTGTTCATCCATATTGATCGCCGCACCATCAACAACGAAGGCAAACCGACCTTTTGGTTCTTTGAACATGTCATCACTAA
This sequence comes from Bacilli bacterium, assembly GCA_018401215.1. Lineage (GTDB taxonomy): Bacteria > Bacillota_I > Bacilli_A > MAG-NZ > MAG-NZ > M30B81. The sequence goes on from JAGYLA010000027.1 coordinate 4,382, forward strand.
CATGATAATCTTTCAAATATTCATAAAAATCACAGGATCCATCACCACGGGCGCAGGACCAACAATTGAATTTATGACGGGTTGCAAGAATCGATAGCGTCGACGTTCTTGAATCCCGGACGCGAGGTGAATGAGTTTGGATTTCCATTCCCCGCTTTACTGGTGTGACGCAAGAAGCAATCAAATCCTTGTTGTTATTGACCTCCACCACACACATGCGACAATACCCAATTTCATTGACCCCTTTCATAAAACAAAGGGTTGGAAGTTGGATTCCCTCTTCGTAGACTGCTTCTAAAATGGACGACCCACGTTTGGCTTGAACCGGTAACCCGTTGATTGTAATTTTGGGCATCTGAGCTATTTCGCTTTCTTATGAAATTCATTGAAGTTATTACGAAGCACGACTTCCATTGCTTTTCCGTAATCAATCCCTACACTACAAAGGGAACTACGCAAATTGCTTACGTAATCCTCGATGTTTTGTAAATCCGAGC
>JAGYLA010000028.1 GCA_018401215.1 Bacilli bacterium
AACCCAAGGCGAAGCCGTGTTTCGCACCATGGAACAACAAATGATTGAGTTGGTTGCCAAAGAAAAAGGCATGATTATTGCCACTGGTGGTGGAGCAATTCTGAATGAGGCGAATGTTCGAGCGCTCAAACGCCACGGTGTATTAATTTTCTTGGACATGCCGCTTGCAACCTTATTAAAAGGAAACCGTCAACATCGGCCGTTAATCAGCAATGATGAGTCGTTAATTTCGTTATTTGAGTTGCGTTATCCTAGATACATGCATTATGCTGATATCATATTACAACGAAATGGATACGATGAAGAGTCCGTCATCTATACGTTGAAGGAGGCGCTTGATGCATATTACACTGATCCATGGACCAAACCTTAATCTGTTAGGCCAACGAGAACCAGAGGTGTATGGTGTCATGACGCACGATGAACTTGTCAAACAAGTTCAAGAGTATGCGAGTGCTTCTGGGATTACTATTCAAGTCAAGCAATCCAACCATGAAGGAGATTTGGTGGATTACTTACAATATGCACCATCTGTTTCGGTGGCAGTTATATTGAACCCTGCAGCGTACACTCATACCTCCGTCGCATTGCTTGATGCAGTGCGTGCGATTTCTATTCCTGTTGTAGAAGTTCATTTGAGTGATATTGAATCACGCGAACCATTTCGTCGCGTCTCTTATATTAAGGATGCGGTGGTCGCTCGTTTTTTTGGCAAAGGGATTCAAAGTTACTATGAAGCGATAGACTTCTTGAAGGAGCTCAACAAATGATTGTTAAAGTAAAACAAAAAGCAACGCAAGAGAGTATTGATCGCTTACTACTTCATTTAAAAGAATCGGGATTTGATATCCATCCTTCGATTGGGCAAAACACAACGCTGTATGGCGTGATTGGAGATACTGCAAAATTTGATGCTAACAGTTTAATGGCCTTTGAATGCGTGGAGAATGTTGTCCGTATTCAATCCCCCTATAAACAAGTATCACGAAGTATTCAGCCAGAGAATTCAACGATTGATGTGTCTGGGGTTGTGTTCGGTGGAAATGAAATTGTCATGATCGCTGGTCCTTGCGCCATTGAGTCCAGAGAGCAGTTAGAGCGCATTGCGGCGCAGGTCAAATCCACTGGTGCAAGAATGCTTCGTGGCGGTGCATTCAAACCACGTACATCCCCATATTCCTACCAAGGAATGGGGGAAGAAGGATTGCAGTTGCTCCAAGAGATGGGCAAAAAGTATCAAATGCCCGTGGTGTCTGAACTTGTCGATGCGAATGATTTACCGTTGTTTGAACAATATGTCGATATGATTCAAGTGGGTGCTCGCAACATGCAAAACTTTGCGTTATTAAAAGAACTGGGCAAATCGAGCAAGCCCATCTTATTAAAGCGTGGATTTTCCAATACCATTGAAGAATGGTTGATGAGTGCGGAGTATATCTTTGCTGGGGGGAATCCAAACATTGTCTTGTGTGAACGAGGCATTCGTACTTTTGAGAAAGCGACTCGTTCGACGCTTGATGTTTCGAGTGTTCCGGTGGTGAAGGCGGCGAGCCACTTACCAGTGATTGTGGACCCTTCGCACGCAGCCGGGAAATGGGATTTGGTTGAACCGTTAGCCTTGGCGGGTCTTGCCGCAGGAGCCGATGGGTTGATCATTGAAGTCCATGATGAGCCTGAGCAAGCAATGAGTGATGGCGCTCAAAGTTTGAAGTTTGATAAATTTGAATCAACCATGCAAAAAAGTCGCTTGATTGCCAAAGCATTAAACCGCTCGATGTGAACCTTGAAAAAGGTTCTTTTTTTTCATGAAAAAATGGCTTATTTACTTGCAATTTAGAATTTGCGTTGCGGTTTAAAAATTTTCATCATTTTCATACGTTTTTTTGTTGACTTAGGGGGGTCGCATCTTTATACTATAAAAGCGCCAAAATTTGTTTTTGGTACGTTGTCATGGAAATTGGTCTTTGAAAACTGAGTAGAAGAAAAAGAAAGAGTTAAGATTAAACATTCTATAAATAGCAATACTTATGGAGAGTTTGATCCTGGCTCAGGATGAACGCTGGCGGCATGCCTAAGACATGCAAGTCGAACGAAGTTTCACTCCTGCAACGGACTTCGGTCCAATGCTTTGTGACACTTAGTGGCGAACGGGTGAGTAACAGGTAGACAACTTGCCTCAACGACTGGGATAACATCGGGAAACTGGTGCTAATACCGGATAGGATTTTTCCTCGCATGAGGAGCTATTTAAAGATGGGTTAAACCATCACGTTGAGAGAGGTCTGCTTCGTATTAGCTAGTTGGTGAGGTAATGGCTCACCAAGGCGATGATGCGTAGCCGAGCTGAGAGGCTGATCGGCCACACTGGAACTGAGACACGGTCCAGACTCCTACGGGAGGCAGCAGTTAGGGATATTCGGCAATGGACGAAAGTCTGACCGAGCAATGCCGCGTGAATGAAGAAGTATTTCGATATGTAAAGTTCTGTTGTAAGGGAAGAATGGTAATGATAGGAAATGATCATTATTTGACGGTACCTTACCAGAAAGCCCCGGCTAACTACGTGCCAGCAGCCGCGGTAATACGTAGGGGGCGAGCGTTATCCGGATTTATTGGGCGTAAAGGGTGCGTAGGCGGCCTTACAAGTCTGAGTTGAAAGCCCACGGCTTAACCGTGGAGGGTGCTCGGAAACTGTAAGGCTTGAATCCAGAAGAGGCAAGTAGAATTCTATGTGGAGCGGTGGAATGCGTAGATATATGGAGGAATACCAGTGGCGAAGGCGGCTTGCTGGTCTGGGAAGTTGGCCTTTGAGGCACAGCGTGAGAGCTGCAGCAGTTGGTCACCTGGTAATTCCACCATCAAAGCAGTAGAATTACTTCCAAAATTAATTTAGGGGAGACTCAGTGCCAGTCAAAACTAATTAGTACTCACTGAGTTACATGCAGGTTGAAACTCAAAGGAATTGACAGGTACCCGCACAAGCCGATGGACATAATAGTTTCCAGGAATTCAAACGCCGAAAGCGCACCAGGTCGCCCGGCATACCGACAACTTTCTAGAGATGAGCCTTCCTTCAGAGTTTTGGATACAGGTGGTGCATGAACATGTCGTCAGCTCGTGTCGTGAGATGTTGGGACAGTCCACAACGACGCAACCCTCGTCTTTTGTTGCTAACATTCCAGTTGAGGACTTAGGAGACTGCCAGCGATAAGCTGGAAGGTGGGGATCGCGTCAAATCATCATGCCCTTTATGACCTGGGCTACACACGTGCTGTGGCTGGATACAATGAGATGCTAACCCATGCCAGGGAGCCAAACTAAAGACAGTCTCAGTTCGGATTGAAGTCTGCAACTCGACTTCATGAAGTCAGAATCGCTAGTAATCGCAAATCAGAGATATTTGCGGTGAATACGTTCTCGGGTATTGTACACACCGCCGTCAAACCACGAAAGTTTGTAACACCCGAAGTCAGTAGGCCCCAACCGTAAGGAGGCAGCTGCCTAAGGTGGGATGAATGATTGGGGTTAAGTCGTAACAGAGTATCCCTACGGAGGCATTGGGGATGGATCACCTCCTTTCTGGGAAGGCTTTGTACAAGCATAAATAACTCACACCTCTCTTATTTAAATAAGAGAGTTCGAAGTGGAAACACTTCACATCAATTCTTTACTTCCTTCTACTCGGTTTTGAGAGACCGAAATCTCTCAGAAAAGATCTTTGAAAATTGAATAATACATAACGCAAACGAGATAGATGAAATGAAACGAGATCAGGTAAATTTACTGAGACGTTTCCTAAAATTATCTTGTCGCAATGTATGATTTTACTTTTATACACCAAAAAACAGTGCAAACTATTTTTTTGGCGAGTAAAGGGAATCAAACGCGTAATATTTTAAAAATAAACTTACACTTATATGTAATAAAGAATTAGGTTAAGAAACAAAGGGCGCACGGTGGATGCCTTGGCAATGAGAGCCGATGAAGGACGCGACGAACAGCGAAATGCTGCGGGGAGATGTAAGTACTCTACGATCCGCAGATATCCGAATGGGGAAACCCAACATGTGGAAGACATGTTACCCGTTAGTGAATACATAGCTAACGAGGAGGGAACCCGGTGAACTGAAACATCTTAGTAACCGGAGGAAAAGAAAGTAAATAACGATTCCTTTAGTAGCGGCGAGCGAAAAAGGAGCAGCCCAGCACTATCAAAGTTACAAAACCATACTATAGAAGAACTAGGTGGGAAACTAGGCCGAAGAGGGTGAGAGCCCCGTAATTGAAATGGTATGGACTTATGTGCGAAGAGTACGGCGAGACACGAGGAATCTTGTCGGAATATGCGAGGACCATCTCGTAAGGCTAAATACTACTCATTGACCGATAGTGAACTAGTACCGTGAGGGAAAGGTGAAAAGAACCCTTGGCAGGGAGTGAAAAGATCCTGAAACCGTGTGCTTACAAATAGTCAGAGCCCGTTAATGGGTGATGGCGTGCCTTTTGTAGAATGAACCGGCGAGTTATGATACTGTGCAAGGTGAAGCCTTTAGGGGAACAGCCGAAGCGAAAGCGAGTCTTAATAGGGCGAATTAGTACAGTGTTTTAGACCCGAAACCGGGTGATCTAGCCATGAGCAGGTTGAAGGCAGGGTAAGACCTGTTGGAGGACCGAACCAGGGAGTGCGA
>JAGYLA010000029.1 GCA_018401215.1 Bacilli bacterium
ACAATTCGCGCGTTTGCCGAATGCGATAGCGTCATGGAACACTTGCATTTGCCGGTCCAATCGGGCTCCAATGCGGTGTTAAAACGGATGAATCGTCATTACACCATCGAACATTACATCGGGGTCATCGAACGCTTAAAAGCACTCGTGCCAGACCTTGCTGTAACAACAGATATTATTGTCGGGTTTCCCGATGAAAGCGAAGCAGACTTTCAAGCGACCCTTGATTTGTATGACATCATTGGATACGATGGGGCCTTTACCTTTATTTATTCAAAACGTGATGGAACCCCCGCAGCAAACTGGGCTGATGCGACCCCCGCGTCAGAAAAAAAACGCCGCTTTGACCGATTGGTTGAAGCAACCAAAGTCCATGCCAATGCAAACAATGCCGCGTATGTTGGTCAAGTCGTCGAAGTTTTGGTGGATGGAGTAAGTCGCACCAATGATTCGATGCTGTCAGGCTACGATCGTCACAACAAACTTGTCAACTTCGCAGGGGATGCGATGATGATCGGGGAACTGGTACATGTGAAAATCACCGAAGCAAAAACTTGGTTTTTGCTGGGTGAGCAACTGGACGAACAATGAGCATCGACAACGTCTATTTGATTGCTGAACAACCAATCACTGCACTAGAGTCACTATGCATGTCCCGTGAGATTGTGTTAAGTCGTTCATTGATGTGCCGAGCATTGGCCATTCAAATCGCTGAAGAGCTTGACCCTAGCGTCGAGCTACCAAACGACTTTGAATTGATGACCATTCCTGACTTACTACAAGTACTCCAACAACACCATTTGATGCTTGATTTGTATGCATTGAAGTTGAAACTATGGATGCTGCTCTATACTAACCGTGACACCTTGCATCTGCAAGACTCCTTTGTTAAGCCACTACATCAGACCATCGATGAAGACACGTTGGATGACATCTTGCACGTTGGGTGTTTTCAAGACACTTACGGGGAGTGGATGGGTCAACCATTACTAGAAGACCATATGACAACTGGTGCCACCGCCACGCCAAAGGTCGATGTCATTCCCGTCAGCGCCCCAGACATTCCTGTCTTTGACGACGAAGACGTTGAGTTAGCATTTGGGGATAATCCAGAGCTCGCACATTTGGTTTCAGAAGTACTTGCTGCAGAAACATCCCCGAAAAAACGCCGAAGTTTACTCACCATTCTTCGCGGAAAATAGCTATGATACACTGTGCGTGGAGCACAGTTTTTTTATGAAATGTTTTGTTTGTCACACACCCATGAACGAGCAATCTCATCCGACATTCGAGATTCTTTCGTATGCGTGTGCCACATGTGGTTTGCGTTACCAAGACCACGGCCTGCGCGGCGCGGCAGAACAAGCTCGTTATGAGTTACACCATAACGAACCAACCGAAGCGTATGTTGCGATGTTTGAGTCGATTTTAACGACGATTGAACCCTATATACAAGGATCTGTGTTGGATTTTGGTTCTGGTGAGTTTAACGTCCTTGAACAATTGTTGAATCAACGATTTGACATCACCAGTTATGATTTGTTTTTTCATCCGCTTCCGCTTGCCACGTACGACACAGTCATTGCGATTGAAGTGGTTGAACATTTTATCGACCCCGCCAAAGAATGGGCAAGGTTGCTTGCGTTGGTTCGCCCTGGTGGGCACTTGATTGTACAAACCCGGTTTGTGGAAGCACCATTTTTTGATTGGTGGTATCAACGTGACCCGACGCACCGAACGTTTTATACGGTAACTGCATTTACTGCGCTTGCGTCACAAGCCGGCTTTGAGGTGATATTTTCCAATAATCGTAGTATAATAGTGATGAAACGAGGCCGTTGAATGTACGCATTTATCAAAGGCATGATTGTCAAACAAACAGCGAACGTAGTGGTTGTTGATACCGGCGCCGTCGGGTATCTTATTTTGACCCCCAATCCGTTCGTTTTTCATAGTGGCAAAGAAGCAACCATTTATACCTATCAGCACGTCAAAGAAGATGCGATCGAACTCTATGGCTTTGCCAAAGAAACCGAGCGGGAACTGTTTTTGCGATTGATTTCTGTCAAAGGGATTGGGCCCAAAGGGGCCATGGCGATGCTTGCGACAGGTAATGTTGATGGTATCATTGCGGCGATTGATGAAGGGAATGCAGATTATTTAAGAAAATTTCCTGGCATTGGACCCAAAGCCTCCCAACAAATCATTCTTGATTTGCGAGGCAAACTCGCCCTTGACCCGGTACTATCACCAGCCCTTGCAGACGTCAGTGATGTCTTACAAAGCTTAGGCTATTCCGCCAAAGAGATTCAACGAGCGATGCAAAAACTACCGGTTGATGGTAGTGTGGATCAACTTGTAAAATTAGCCTTACAAGCGATGTTGGGGTAAGTGATGGAAGACTTCATCAAAACACCTGACTCGCAAGAGGAAGCAACACTTCGACCCAAAGAGTTGACCCAGTACATCGGTCAAACAAACGTCAAAGAAATGATGCGCGTGTTTATTCAAGCGGCGAAAATGCGCAAAGAAACACTCGATCATGTTTTATTGTATGGGCCGCCCGGACTTGGAAAGACGACACTAGCCTATATCATCGCCCATGAAATGGGTGTTGATATCCGCATTACGTCAGGGCCTTCGATTGAACGCCCTGGGGATTTGGCGGCGATTTTATCTAGCTTACAACCAGGGGATGTCTTATTTATTGATGAGATGCACCGGTTACCAAAATACATTGAGGAAATTTTGTATCCGGCGATGGAAGACTTTAGTTTGGATTTGGTTGTGGGCAAAGACGCCACCGCTCGCAGCATTCGCATTGACTTGCCTCCGTTTACGTTAATTGGAGCCACAACAAGATACGGAGATATTTCATCGCCGCTGCGTGATCGTTTTGGTGTCGTTGAAAAACTGGAATACTACAACGAAACCGAGCTCGCTGAAATTGCGGCGCGCAGTGCGTCAATTTTTGAAGTCCAAATGGATGAAGCCGCTGCAATTCAGTTGGCAATGCGTTCTCGTGGTACGCCGCGAATCGTTAACCGGTTGTTAAAACGAGTACGAGATTTTGCGCTGGTCAAAGGCAATGGGTCGATTGATTTGGCGATTACGAATTACGCACTAGAACAATTGCACATTGACCCAACAGGGTTGGACCGTACCGACAAAGAATATTTGCTTGGAATCATTGAACGCTTTGCGGGTGGTCCAGTCGGCGTGGAAGCGTTAGCCGCGTCGATTGGCGAAGAAGTCACGACACTTGAAGATGTCTATGAACCCTATTTAATGATGCAAGGCTACGTTCAGCGAACCCCGCGCGGTCGCATTGCGACAGAAAAAGCATATCGACTGTTACAAATTGATCGGGGGACACTGCTTTGAAGGTGGAGGCCTTTGATTTTCATTTGCCAGAGCATTTGATTGCCCAAACTCCACTGAGCAATCGTGCAGCAAGCCGGTTGATGGTGGTGGACCGAGCAAGTGCTACTATCAGCCACAACTCGTTTGTTGATGTGTTGGAACATCTTAGCGCAGGTGACGTCTTGGTAGTCAATGACACCAAAGTCTTACCTGCTCGCTTGATTGGTAAAAAAACCTCGACGGATGCAACGATTGAATTGCTGTTATTGCATGAAGTCCACCAAGACACCTGGTCTTGCTTAGCAAAACCAGTTCGCCGCTTACAAGTTGGTTCTGTGATTCGCTTTGGCGAAGCCTTGTCTGCGACCATCGCCGCGATACAAGCCGACGGAGTTGTAGAAGCGACCTTTCATTATGAAGGGGTGTTTCTTGAAGTATTAGAATCCCTTGGGCAAGTACCCTTGCCACCCTATATCAAAGAACAGTTGAGTGATCCTAATCGTTACCAAACCGTGTATGCAAAAGCTGCAGGAAGTGCAGCAGCGCCAACTGCAGGCTTGCATTTTACCACCGAGTTGTTGTCTCAAATCAAAGCCAAAGGGGTTGTCATAGCGACGATTACTCTGCATGTAGGTTTGGGAACATTTCGCCCGATTAGCGTTGATGAGACCGACGATCACACGATGCATTCAGAGTTTTATCATGTCAGTGAGGCGGCAGCCTTGGCGATTCAACAAGCCAAGCGCGTCATCGCGGTTGGCACCACGGTGGTGCGAACGTTAGAAACGATGTGGTCACTGCATCAAACGGTTACTCCATGCCAAGGTTGGAGTACGTTATTCATCACACCAGGGTTTGAGTTTGGTGTTGTTGACCAATTGATTACCAACTTTCATTTACCCAAATCGACGTTAATGATGTTAGTGAGTTCGTTTTCAAGCTTACCGTTAATGAAAGAAGCATACGCCCAAGCGGTTGCCCATGAGTACCGGTTCTTTTCGTTTGGCGATGCAATGTTGATTAAATGAATCCCTTAGCGTTGTTTCAACCGTTACCGCAAGGCACCACCTCAGCGACACTTCGTCGCTTTTACACGATCAAAGAACACATTCAATTAGCCAGTGAGGTTACAGTTCGTGTCTTTGCGAGTGAATCAGCATCGGCGCTGCGCACGTTGTTGCAAACCGCTGTGTCGCAATGCGTTATCCATGTGTATGTCTATCCTATTGAATCATCCAG
>JAGYLA010000003.1 GCA_018401215.1 Bacilli bacterium
AAACCAAAGACGATACGATCGATCAAGTTGTCGGTGTCAAAGTGTTAAAGAAACTCGGTGATGCGGTTGCGATTGGTGATGTCTTGTTTGAGGTTCATGCTCAAACCAAGCGAACCGATGTCGAAGAGATGTTACTGCAAAGTGTGACGATTTCTGACACCGCGACGGTTCCACCACTGATTTATGATGTGATACGCTAATGGAACGCTTGCAAAAAGTGATTGCCCAAAGCGGGTATTGCTCACGTCGTAAAGCCGAAGAACTGATCTTACTCGGGCAAGTCAAAGTCAACGGTGTGGTCGTGAAGACATTACCCGTGATGGTTGCCCGTGGTGATGCGATTACGGTAAACGGTGAAGCGCTACTCAAAGAAGACAAAGAATACTTTGTGTTATACAAGCCCAAACAAGTTTTAAGCAGCGTCAAAGACGACCGTGGTCGCCCTTGTGCGGTGGACTTGGTTCAGGCATCATCGCGAATTTATCCGGTGGGTCGATTGGATTATGACACCTCAGGTGTGTTACTACTTAGCTCCGATGGTGATTTTACACAGTACTTGACGCATCCATCTGCAGGTGTGGAAAAAGAGTATGCGGTCCGTGTCAAAGGTCACGTCACCAAAGACGTTCTAAAGCAAATGCAAAAGGGCATGACGCTAGAAGGTGAAACCCTTCGGCCCGTTGTTGTTAAATTGATTGATTTTGACAAGGAAAAGCAAATCTCGAAACTCGAAATGATTCTCAAAGAGGGTAAGAATCGGCAAATCAAACGCATGATGCAAGCGTTTGGTTATACGGTGACCTCACTTCGCCGAACCCGCGTCGGTCCAGTTACCCTGCAAGGACTAAAAATTGGCGAACATCGCCGGTTAAAAATTCATGAGATCAAACAGTTGATGTTAAAAAAATAAACGACTCCTTGGAGTCGTTTTTATGTGGCCGTGCAAACCATAAAAAAAACGCCCTATTCAGGGCGTAATGCATCATAGAAGAACAAACCAAGGAGTGATAAGGGTAACCCTAGAAACAAGCTGCTAAACAGCAAATTAATCGCAACTAAGACAATCAGCCATTCTGACTGCGAATTGTATCCAAGCGTTGGAACCAAGACTTGTGTGAGCCAACTACCACCAACAAACAAGAAGGCAATCACTGTCACCACGGTGATCCACATAAAGTGGTCGCGGCGGCTCCATAATGACAAGCCAATAGCTACAACAAGCAAACTGATGATACTTACAGGATTGCTCAAACGAAGCACTTCTTGAAAGGTGTCAACCAGTGATGAAAAGTAGATATTGGCTGCATCTGCATTGATTAAAATCGCAAAGCGTAAACTTGCGACTGCAAGGATGCCACTAATGGCCATCACGCCGATACGGCGCGTGAAATTAGATGAGCCCACTGCCAAACAAGGAGGCGAAGACAAGCGAGACAATCGTCATTAATTTAATGAAGATGTTTAAACTTGGTCCTGCCGTATCTTTGAAGGGGTCACCCACGGTATCTCCAGTGACACCAGCTTTGTGAGCTTCGGTTCCTGAGCCACCTTGAAGTTCAATGTATTTTTTCGCATTGTCCCAAGCGCCACCTGAATTTGCCAAGTAAATCGCAAGCATCAGTCCGGTGCCAAGTGATCCAGCTAACATCCCACCAAGTGCTTCAGCTCCAAGCAAGAAGCCAACGAAGACGGGAATCCCAATCGCTAAGATTCCTGGGACAATCATTTCTTTCAGGGAAGCATCGGTAGAGATCCCCACACACGATGCATAATCAGGAATCGTTGTGCCTTCTCGTACTCCAGGAATGTCACGAAACTGTCGGCGCACTTCATTGATCATGCTCGTTGCGGCACGGCCCACCGAGTCAATGGTTAAAGCACTAAACAAGAAGGGTAACATGGCCCCAATGATTAAGCCACTAGTGACCTCAGGAACGTTCAAACTGATTGATTCCACGCCCGCTGCTGTCGTGAAGCTGACAAACAACGCCAAGGCCGTCAAAGCAGCACTACCAACGGCAAAGCCTTTGCCAATTGCTGCTGTGGTATTGCCAACACTATCGAGTTGATCGGTGATTTTACGAACCGATTCTTTCATTTCACTCATTTGCGCAATGCCACCCGCGTTATCTGCAATGGGACCATACGCATCGATCGCAATGGTCATTCCAGCGGTAGATAGCATTCCAACACTTGCTAAGGCAATCCCATATAGACCTGCAAAGTTATTGGCAAGAAGAATCCCAGCGACAATAATGATGGCAGGAATCATGGTTGATTTCATCCCGACTGCCGTTCCCGCAATGATGTTTGTCGCATGCCCGGTTTGCGATTGTTCGGCAATGCGCTGAACGGGTTTATATTCTGCTGAAGTATAATATTCGGTGGTTTTACCAATCGCTAGTCCGACTAAGACCCCCACAGTGACGACGATGAATGGATTGAATTCATCAAACAATAAACTCGAACCAATTGCTGCAACAAGAATCACAATGATGCTTGCGACATAATTTGCTCGCTCCAATGCTTTTTGTGGATGGGACGTTGTTTTACTTGACACCATTAAACTACCTGCCACCGAAGCAACAATTCCCGTCAATGCGAGCAAGAACGGATACAACACTGCCGCATTTGGCATTGCATTGTCTTGTAAGACATAGGTAATGCTTAAGCCCAGTGCAGCAATGATCGAACCAACAAACGATTCAAACAAATCGGCACCCATCCCAGCAACATCACCGACGTTGTCCCCAACGTTATCTGCGATGACTGCGGGATTGCGGTGATCGTCTTCGGGAATCCCGGCTTCGATTTTCCCTACAAGGTCCGCGCCGACGTCAGCAGCTTTGGTATAAATTCCCCCACCAACACGGGCAAACAAGGCAATACTAGATGCGCCTAAGGCAAATCCTGTTAAATATTGAATGGAGGTCACAGGGTCAACGTCAAGCAACAAAGTAAAAGGAACGTATAGAATGAGCAGTCCAAGCAGTCCCAATGAGACCACGGAAAGACCCATAATGGTTCCCCCACGAAAGGCAATTTGTAACGCACTTCCCATGCCATTTGCACTTGCCCCTTGGGCGGTGCGAACATTGGCTTTGGTTGCTGCTTGCATTCCGACATATCCAGCTAATGTGGAAAAGCTACTACCTAATAAATAGGCAATTGCTGTTTGGACGTTTAAGACCACAGCAATGATGACAAATAAAATGGCAACAAAGACCACCAAAATTCGATATTCTTGTCGCAAGAAGGTATTCGAGCCTTCTTGAATGTATGCAGCAATTTCTTTCATTCGAGCGGTTCCTGCATCTTGACGCTGAATCCAGCGATATAAATAAAGAGCATATCCGACTCCAAGTAATGAGACAATAAATCCTACAATATAAATGATTGACATAGCTTCCTCACATAGACATTTTTTTAATCATATCAAAATTCGAGCACGTGTAGTAGTGCACCTTTAAATAACCAACATTGGAGAATGTGACAATGTTTGATGGTATGATGTATAATGTTGGCAATGGAAACGAACATACAAATCGCCATTGATGGCCCTGCTGGGTCTGGTAAATCGACCATTGCAAAGGCGATTGCTAGTCAGCTGCAGTTAACTCATATTGATACCGGTGCAATGTACCGCGCTGTGACGCTTGAAGCGATGGAGCGCGGCATCGATTTATCGAACTCTGCTGCATATGATTTTTTGGCGTCGATTCAAGTTCGTTTCACTAACAATAAAATATACCTTAATGAAGTCGATGTGACAACTAAAATCCATCGACCTGAAGTAAGTGAGCGAGTCTCAACCGTTGCTGCTCACAAGGTCGTACGCGATTACATGGTTCAAATACAACAACAAGCAGCGGCCGAAGGCCGCATTATTATGGATGGTCGAGACATCGGAACAATTGTTTTACCCAATGCATTCATTAAAATATTTCTGAGTGCCTCAGTCGAAGAACGGGCCCGTCGTCGATTAACCGATTACCACGCCCAAGGCATTGATATGAACATTCAGACATTGATCGATGACATCAACAAACGCGATCACATCGACAGCACACGAAACATCAATCCGTTACGCAAAGCGGACGATGCCGTGTTGTTTGATACAACCAACACCAGCATCGAAGAAAGTGTTACACAATTAATTGAACTCATCCGTCAGCGAGGAAAAGAACATGGATATCAACTTTAAGACATTGAAAGTCGGCCAAACGGTCGTCGGTACCGTAATCAATGTCAATCAAAATGAAATACGACTTGATTTGCAATCTAGCTTAGAGGGCCAAATTTATTTGGACCAATATGATACCGAAAGTCACGATAGTTTTGTCGGTTTAATCGAAGAAGGTGATCAAGTTCAAGCGGTCGTCAAAAAAATTGATGAGACGCATGGACAAGTCTTGTTGTCGCGCATATCGTTACTGCAAGAAGAGTCCTTAAAACAACTCGTTGCGACCAAACAAGACCAACGATTGCTGACCGCCACACCGCATTCAGCGAACGAACATGGATTGCTCTTTAAATTGTATGGCTTTGAAGCGTTCATGCACATCTCTCAAGTCGACTTCAACGTCACCGACTTGGCACCGTTTCTAAAGCAAGAGCTCATGTTTTATGTCACTGATGTCGACATGAACAAACGCAGCATTAAGTTATCCCGTACAAAGTATCTTGTCGAACAACGAAACCAACACAAAGAAGACGAATACGAACAACTCACAATTGGTAACACTTACCAAGTAACAATCCAAGACATCAAATCGTTTGGAGTGTTTGTTGATTTTACTTACAACCGAGGCTTTTTACCACTTGGTGAAATCGCCCACGAACATGTATCTGATCCCTCACAATACATCAAAGTTGGTGACGTGGTTGAGGTCAAGTTGATTGAAAAGAAACTCCAAAAAAACAAACCACGGATTACCGTATCGCGCAAACGATTATTAGATACCCCATTTGATTTGTTCGCCAAAAGCCACAAAAAAGGACAAACCGTTCAAGCAACGGTGATCAATAAATTGCCATTTGGGTTGATTGTTGAAGTGGCTCCCCATGTGACTGGCTTGCTGCATGATAATGAAATTAGTTTCAATCCCAATGACAACTTCAAAGCAAGCGTCGTTCATGGAACAACGCTTGATGTCGCGATTTTATCGATTGACAAGGCAAAACAACGCATCAGCTTAAGTAAAAAAGCACTCGAAAACAATCCATGGAAGAACGTCACGGTTCGTCGCGGGGATGTTGTTTCTGCGGTGGTTAGTGAAATTAACATTGGCAAGGGCTTTACCGTCAATGTCCAAGGGGTCGATGCAGTCTTGCCGGTGAGCGAACTCAAAGAAGGTCCAGTTGGCAAATTAGAAGAACTGTATGCGATTGGTGACACCATTGATGTGGTGGTATCCAAATGCTTTCCCGATGAATGGGTGTTAGAAGTTAGTGTTCTTCAACTGCAAAGCCAACGCGAACGCAAGCAGTTTGATACCTACATCAAAACCCAAGAAACACGAAGTGTGACCTTAGGGGATTTGTTTGGCAATGTCTTAGAAAAAAAACGTTCCTCAGCAAAGTCTGCAAAGAGCGCACCAGTTAAAGCAACCGCCAAACCGGCACCTAAACCCGCGGCACCCGTCAAGGCAAGCGCCAGTGATGTTGCGTCTATGAATGTCAAAGAACTCAAAGAACTCGCCAAAACCAAAGGCATCGCCGGCTATTCCACGATGAAAAAAGCCGATTTAATTGCGGCGTTACAATAGGAGACAAGGAATGATTCCGACTGTTGCGATAGTCGGTCGCCCGAATGTTGGTAAATCAACGCTCTTCAATCGATTGATTGGCGAGCGTTTGTCCATTGTTGATGATGTCGCTGGGGTGACTCGAGACCGAATATATGCCAAAGCCGAATGGTTAACCCGTTCGTTTTCGGTCATTGATACCGGCGGATTGACGTTAGACAATGTACCTTACATCGAAGAGATCAAAGCCCAAGTCGAGGTTGCGATTGAAGAAGCCCAAGTCATCTTGATGGTTTGCGATGGCCGTGCAATGGTGTCTGATGAAGACGAATCGATTGCTCGGATGCTTCAAGCCACCAACAAACCGATTGTCTTGGCATTAAACAAATTAGATTCAGCGGCCTTTCAAGACCGTATTTATGATTATTACACGTTAGGCTTGGGTGATCCCATGCCGATTTCTTGTGAACACGGAATTGGGATTGGCGATTTGCTAGATCAAGTTGTCGGTTTATTGCCGGTTGCGGATGAACTGGAAGAAGACGCAACGATTCGCTTTAGCGTCATTGGTCAACCAAATGTTGGTAAAAGCAGCATTACCAATGCCATACTAGGAGAAAAGCGCGTCATTGTCTCTGAAATACAAGGCACCACCACCGATTCGATCGATACACCCTTTGTTCGTGGTGATGACGATTTTGTCATTATTGACACCGCGGGAATTCGTAAAAGCGGTAAAATCATGGAAGGCACCGAGAAATACGCGGTCCTGCGAGCCATGCGAGCGATCGAACGCTCGAATGTTTGTGTGTTATTGATTGACGCAAAACTTGGCATCCAAGATCAAGACAAGAAGATCATCGGCTTTGCCAAAGAGGCTCAAAAGGCCGTCGTCATTGCCGTCAACAAATGGGACTTGCTCGACAAAACCAACGAGACGGCGAGTCGCTGGACCAAAGAAATCGAAAGCCACTTTTTGTTTATTCGCTATGCTCCTGTTGTCTTTGTCTCGGCGTTAACAAAAAAAGGGGTCAGTTCATTGCTAGAAACCATCAAGGACGTCTATGCAAACTATCAATTGCGAGTGTCCACTCACGAATTGAACGATGCATTACAAGACGCTTTCTTTCAACAACAACCACCAATCTTCCAAGGTGGTCGATTGAGCTTAAAATACGCAACACAAGTTGCGACCGCACCGCCAACGGTTGTATTGTTTGTGAACGATCCAGAGTATGCTCATTTTTCCTACATGCGCTTCTTAGAAAATCAATTTCGAGCCCATTGGCCGATCCCTGGAAGTCCGATTCAGTTCGTGCTACGTAAGCGTGCTTAAATCAGCCAATAAATCACATTAACTATGAAAATATGATGCAAAACCGGCGATTTCACATGATTTTTATAAAATAAATCAAAAAAAACGTTGAATTCCCTTGTTATTACTTAACAAAGTCTTTATAATCACTGTAGAAATACAAATTTTAGGAGGATTTCCAATGAAAAAAACAGAATTGGTTGCTGCAATTGCTGCAAGTGCTGGATTGAGCAAAAAAGACGCTGAATCGGCATTGAATGCATTTGTTGCTAGTGTAACTAAAGCTTTGAAAAAAGGCGATAAAGTAACACTCACTGGATTTGGTACTTTCGAAACACGTAAACGCGCTGCTCGTGAAGGACGTAACCCACGTACTGGCGAAAAAATCAAAATTGCTGCTCAAAAATCTCCTGCTTTCAAAGCTGGTAAAGCGTTGAAAGACGCAGTAAAATAGTAGCAACGAGCGCCATCATTTGATGGCGTTTTTTTTTGCCTATTGGTGTAAATGCTTGGTATAATAGGTTTTACTAAGGAGGCGTTATGGACTTAAATAAATTCATTGCAGATGTACCTGATTTTCCCAAACCTGGGATCTTGTTCAAAGACATTACTCCACTGATGGCCAATGGGGAAGCGTACCAATTTGCAACGAATGAGTTTGTTGCCTATGCGAAACTTCAAGGTGCAACCTTGATTGTAGGTCCAGAAGCCCGTGGCTTTATTTTTGGTTGTCCGATTGCTACACAAATGGGTATTGGCTTTGTGCCAGTGCGTAAACCCGGTAAATTACCGCGGGCAACGGTCGATCAAGAATACGACTTGGAATATGGTACGAATGTTTTATCGATGCACAACGATGCCATTTCAAATGGTGAGAAGGTGCTAATCGTCGATGATTTACTGGCGACTGGCGGTACAATGAAAGCAACCATCGATTTGGTGGAACAATTAGGTGGTAAAGTCGTTGGATTGGCATTCTTGATTGAACTGTCATTTCTAAATGGTCGCGATAAACTCCAAGGATATCCCATCAAAAGCTTACTTAAGTACTAATTTGAGGTTTCCATGCATACGTTTCATGAAGTAATGGACAACGCAAAATCATACATTTCAAACCCAGAGCATCTTGCGCTTATCGAAGATGCTTTTGAATATGCAAAAATGCTACACCAAGGCCAATTGCGTCATTCTGGCGATGCATACATTCAGCATCCTGTTGATGTCGCCTACATTTTGACAGAATATCAAACCGGACCTGCGACCATCATCTCTGGCTTGCTTCACGACGTATTAGAAGACACTCCTGCGACGTTTCAAGAGCTGATTGAGCGTTACGGGGAAGATACGGCTGATATTGTTCAAGGTGTCACGAAACTCACCAGCTTAAGTTTCACCTCAAAAGACAAAAACATCGCGGAAAATCACATGAAAATGATGCTCGCGATGACTGAAGATATCCGTGTGATTGTGGTTAAGTTAGCGGACCGCTTGCACAACATGCGAACGATTGAATACTTGCCTGAGGACCGGGTATTGCCGAAGTGCCGTGAAACCATGGACATCTTTGTGCCGCTAGCTCATCGCCTTGGGATGTATCGTTTGAAAGCCGAACTGGAAGACATCGCATTCAAATACTTGGATCCAACCAACTACGATCTCGTCAATGCAAACTTGGAATTGACCAAAGCTCAGCGTGATCAAGACTTGGAAGACATCGTTGAAGACTTTACCAAGCATTTGGATGCGGAATCGATTGACTATGAGATCAAAGCACGAATCAAAAACATTCATTCGATTGCGAAGAAGATGCGCACCAAAGGCAAAGACTTTTATGAGATTTTTGACTTGCTAGCGCTACGTATCATTGTTAGCTCTGAAGAAGAGTGTTATCGCACCCTTGGCATCATTCATCACCACTACAAACCGATTCCTAAGCGATTCAAAGATTACATTGCGATTCCCAAAGCAAACATGTATCAATCCCTTCACACGACGATTTTGACGGATCATGGTAAAGTCTTTGAAATTCAAATCCGGACTGCAATGATGGACGCCGTCGCCGAAATCGGGATTGCTGCACACTGGGCCTACAAAGAAGGCAAAACCAAACAAATCGAACAAGAAGAGATTGCCAAATCACTTCAGTGGTATGGCAACATGGTTCGCCAAGTCCAAGACGATGAGGACCCGCTTAGCAATGATGAATTATTGGATTCAATCAAAGAAGAACTTACCGCAAGTGTATTTGTCTTTACTCCTACGGGGGACGTACACATGTTGCCCAAAGGCGCGACCCCAATCGATTTTGCCTACCGTGTTCATACCAAGGTTGGTGACACTTGTGTGGGCTCAATCGTCAACAACCGAATGGTGCCACTTGATTACGTATTAAACACGGGTGATATTTGCAACATCAAAACCAACAAAAACTCCAAAGGGCCGAGTGACACGTGGTTGAACATCGCGAAAACCTCACACGCTCGCAGTAAAATAAAAAACTTTATCAACAAACGCGACCGTGATTTGATGGTCGAAGCCGGCCGACGTAAGGTTGAAGAAGTCATCGATGAATATGATTTTGAACGCAAGATCGATGATGATTTGGTCCAAGAACACTATTCGACTCCGGATGTTCATGATGTAGAGTCCTTGTATTTTGCGATTGGCAAAAACATCTTAAGTGCCCGTGGCGCGTTGAACAAGTTATCCGGTCGGATGGACGTGGAAAAAGACCCGAATCGCTTGATTGATACGATCAACAAGCAAGTCGTCAAGTCGCGACCCAATAACATCCATGGCATCTTGGTCGAAGGACTGGATAATCCCAAAGTCAAACTGTCCAATTGCTGTAACCCAATTTCAGGTGACCCGATTGTCGGATACGTGTCCAAGGGCATGGGGATTGCGATTCACCGCGATCATTGTCCGAATGTGACCAATAACACAGAACGCCACATTGGAGTCTCCTGGACCACCACGGACCAAGGAATTCGATACCCGGTCATGTTAAAGATTCAAGCAACTGCCTCCAACTCCTTGATGGTTGAAATCATCAATTATGTAGCGAGTACAAACGCTAGTGTATTAAACGTCAACACCAAACAAAACAAAAACGGTGAGGTGTTGATCAAACTCGGACTGCATGTGTTTACAAGCGACTTGTTGGAAAAGGTCATGGTTGGCTTACGCAGTATCGCAAATGTGTATAGTGTGGAGCGAATGTACAAATGAAAGTGGTTGTCCAACGCGTCAAGCAAGCATCTGTCAGCATCGATGGTGAGACAACGGGCCGGATTGGCCAAGGATTGGTCGTGTTGGTCGGATTCACAAGCACCGATACGTTAGAGACCATCGAACAACTGGCGAAAAAGATTGTCCAGTTACGAATTTTTGATGATGCCAATGGAGTCATGAATGTGAGCTTGCTCGATGGTGGCCATGCCATCTTGAGCATTAGTCAATTTACGCTTTATGCTGACACGAAAAAAGGCAATCGACCCAGTTACGGCCTTGCTGCGCCAAGCGATCAAGCAATCCACTTGTATCAACGCTTTAATCAAGCATTGTCGCAGTACTGCACGGTGGAAACGGGTCGCTTTGGTGCTGACATGCAAGTGTCACTAATCAATGATGGTCCCGTCACAATCCAGTTAGAACTGGATTGACAGCCTAAGCGCTTGTGATTACAATGAATTAACCTTGATGCCCATGAAGCGTCACTTGGTCTCATCTATAGAGAGTATCGGATTGCTGAAACGATACGGTGAACTGGTGACTAGACCCATGGAAAAGGGACCCGTATCCTCACGTTACGAGACAAGGGCATACATTAAGTATGAACTAAGGTGGTACCGCGAATTCGTTCGTCCTTAGCGTAGTTCTAAGGGCGCATTTTTTTTAGAGGGACTATGGAAACAGCTCGTTTGATCATTCGTCGTTTTACCATTGCCGACAAAAAGGATGTGTACGATTATGCAAAACATCCAGAAGTCGGCCCCAATGCTGGCTGGAAACCGCACACATCGGTTGAGCATTCAGAAATGATTATTCGCAATATTTTCTTGCTTCAAACTCATGGCTTTGCGATTGTCGACAAAGCAACCAATAAGGTCATCGGTTCGATCAACTTACACAAACGACCGTTCCTGCGTAATTATGAACTGGGCTATAGCTTAAGTTATGACTACTGGGGTCAAGGGTTGATGAGTGAAGCTGCAGCCGCGTTGCTTGCTTATGGCTTTGATCAACTCGGAGCACGCCGCATTTTTGCCAAAACCGATACCAACAATGCCCGCAGCAAACGCGTCTTGTTGAAACAAGGAATGACCCACTATAAATTCAAACCCCAAGATTTACGGCGATATGATGGCACCATCATTGATATGGACTATTTCGAACTCACAAAGGAGCAATGGCGTACGCATGCAAAAACCCAAAGGAACCGTTGATATTACCCCCCAAACCATTCGGGGCTGGCATCAACTAGAAGAAGCAATCAAAAGCTTGACGCAGATGTACCACATTCAAGAAATTCGTACGCCTGTGTTTGAGACCACGGAAGTGTTTCACCGCAGTGTTGGTGAACTCAGTGACATCGTCACCAAAGAAACCTATACCTTTTTCGACCGTGGCGAACGCTCCATGACTCTGCGTCCTGAAGGCACCGCCGGGATTGTCCGTAGTTTGATTGAACAAAAGCTCTACATTCAACCGCAAAAACTGTATTATACCGGTCCGATGTTTCGCTATGAGCGACCACAAGCCGGCCGCCAACGACAATTCCACCAATTTGGTGTGGAATACTTTGGTTATGAGGATGCTGCCTCTGATGCCGAAATTGTTGCGTTTGCGGTCACTTGGCTTGAACTTCTTGGGATTCACGATTACGTATTAAAAATCAATTATTTGGGAGACCATGAGACAAAAGCTCGTTACACCAAAGCGCTCGTCGATTATTTTACCCCAATCAAAGCGACGTTATCAAAGGACAATCAATCCCGACTAGCCGTAAATCCGCTGCGAATCCTTGATGATGCCTCACTTGATTTGCAAGGACTGCCAACGATTGAATCGATGCTGTCTGACGCAGAACAAGAGTATTTGCAACGCTTCTCAAGTTACTTGGATGCCTTACAAATCCCCTTTGAGCGAGACCCACGCATTGTTCGGGGGCTTGATTATTACACAGGAATTGTCTTTGAAGTCCAATCAACGCACCCGTCGTTTGGTTCTCAAACCGCGCTACTTGGTGGCGGTCGATATGATCAATTGGTTGCGGAGTTTGGTGGACCACAAACCCCCGCAGTTGGCTTTGCTGCTGGACTCGAACGCGTCCTGCTCGCCATGGAGTATGAGGGAGTGTTGGAGCCACCAAAAGATGGAATTGACGTTGCGGTTTGTTTTATGCCAGAGACCGCAACCGATGCATTTCGTTGACCCAAAGCATTCGTTGAGTGGGTATGTAACAGAAATGGCGACGCCATCGAAAAACTTATCAATCAGCTCAAACAGGATTTGGTAAAAAGACCCAGCGGTCATCGTCATTGTTGCAGTCGACGAATGGGCCGAAACAACAGAGTACTGGTCAAATTTGACAGCAAACGCAACCATTCCCGTCCGATCAATTGATCGATTACTTGGATGGCGTAATGGAGGCCACATGATGAAACGCACTAACTCAGGCACTGCGTGCGCAGACATCAAATACCGAAGTGGTCATCAGTAAGGTGGTTGCCAAAGTCCGATTTGGGCAGTGTGACCTTTATGGATGTGCGCGATGCCTCAGGCATCGTTCCGTCCAACTTGTTGACAACACCCAAGCGATCTCGATGCTATCGGTGCACGAATGAAACCGTCCTTGCGGTCTCTGGCGTCGTTCAAGAACGCAGTAATAAGAACCCACAACTACCAACGGGTGACATTGAGATCATCGCTGATTCGATTGTGATTTTAGTCCAGCCAAACAACCCCCAATGATCATTGCCAATCAAACCGATGCGCTTGAAGACACGCGGTTAAAATATCGGTATTTGGATTTGCGCCGACCTGTCTTGCAGCAAACCTTAAAAACTCGCGCCACCTTGATGCAAGCAACCCGCGAATACTTGGATGGACTTGATTTCATCGAACTAGAAACGCCAATTTTAACCAAATCAACGCCGGAAGGGGCTCGGGACTACTTGGTCCCTAGTCGAATTCATCCCGGGCGCTTCTTTGCCTTACCGCAAAGTCCTCAGCTATTTAAGCAATTGTTTATGATTGGTGGCATGGAACGCTACTATCAAATCGCCAAATGTTTTCGTGACGAAGATTTGCGCGCTGACCGTCAACCTGAATTTACACAAATTGACATTGAAGCAAGTTTTGTCGATCAAGCGCAAGTCATGACAATGACCGAAGGGCTTGTCGCGCATGTCTTCAAACAAACGATTGATGTAACGATTCCTTTGCCGTTTGACGTCTTGACCTATGATGAAGCGATGCGTCGTTATGGGTCCGACAAACCTGATCGTCGTTTTGGGTTAGAACTACTCGATGTCTCCAGTGTCTTTGCGTCCTCAGACTTTGAGTACTTGCGTGGTCAGTCTGTTAGTATGTTGCATCTACCTAACAGCACATTAACCCGCAAGCACATCGATGCACTCTCAGAGATTGCCAAAACGTACGGTGCATCTGGCGTCAGTTTTATGAAATACGACACCGACTTTACTAGTGGAATCGCTAGTAAATGTAGTCGCGAAGAACTCGCGGCGATTGCTTCGCTTGCGCAACCTTCCGCCAATGACTTGTATTTGTTTGTCGCGGGAGACTTGCGCGTAGCGCAGACCGCACTGGGTCAAGTGCGATTGCATTTGGGCCAAGAGCTCCAATTGATTAACGACAAAGAATACGATGTCTGCTGGGTGGTGGACTGGCCGTTGTTTGAACCCACCGACACGGGTGTGACCAGTGCACATCACCCGTTTACTTCCCCCAAACCACAAACAATGGATGCATTGACCAAAGACGCCATTGCCCAAGCCTACGATGTGGTCTGTAATGGGTATGAGCTAGGTGGTGGAAGCATCCGGATTCATCAACCTGCGTTGCAGGCTAAAGTATTAGAGTTACTAGGGATGTCCAAAGAACGGGCAAAAGAACAATTTGGCTTTTTCCTCGAAGCACTCGAATATGGAACCCCGCCACACGGTGGAATTGCCCTTGGCGTCGACCGCTTTGTGATGTTGTTAACCAATACAACAAACATTCGTGACGTGATCGCCTTTCCAAAGACCGCCTCGGCGCAAGATTTGATGAGTCAAGCGCCCGGTGACGTCTCCGATGCGCAACTAAGTGAACTGCAAATCAGCCGCAAGAAGTGATATACTAAAACGATCTTTGACAGGAGTAACGATGGACATTCGACACGAACAACGAATTCGCATCATGCAAGTCTTATACAACCAAGATGTTCGTCAAATCTCTTTGGATGAGGCGCTTTTGGTCGTTTCTCCGTTTGAAGATATCGCCGCCAAATGTCATCTAATTCTCGCTCAGTTACCAACCCTTGACGCCTTGATTGAAGCCCACCTTACCGGTTGGACCTTAGCAAGACTGAATGCGGTCGACCGAGCGATTTTGCGTTTATCGGTCTATGAACTAACCAATGAAGATTTGCCCGCAGCAATCGTTATCGATCAAGCGATTGAGCTCAGCAAAGAATACTCCGAAACGGACGATATTTTAACCTCAAAATTTAACAATAAAGTATTAGATACGATCAAACAATCGGTGAAGTATGAGTGAGTACATCACGATTTCACAACTCAATAAATCGATCAAACTACTCTTTGAGCAGTCCCCTTTCTTGCGCCGTATTTCGGTAATGGGGGAAATTTCCAACTTCAAAAAACACTCAAGTGGTACGTTTTACTTTACGCTCAAGGATGAATCCAGTGACTTGCGGGCGATTATGTTCCAAAGCAATGCGAATAAAATGACCACGATGCCTTCTAATGGTCAAAAAGTCATTGCGACCGGGGACGTGAGTGTGTATGAAGCACGCGGGGAATACCAATTGTATGTCACGTTAATGCGCCCCTTTGGAGCCGGGGACATATACGCTCGCTTGGAAGCACTCAAAGAACTAATCACCAAAGAAGGACTCCTTGATGGCAAGAAAACCCTGCCCAAATACCCCCGTGTCATTGAAGTCCCATTACATCCTGCCGACAATTGCCGCGATTCAAGACATTCAACATACGACACCATCGCTTTCCGCTTGACACTTGGGCTATACCCAGCGTTGGTACAGGGGATGGTCTGAGTATTCGATTGTCGATCGAATTCAAAAGCCGATCACCGGAAGCCGAAGCCGATGTCTTGAGGAGTTGTCGGTCGCGGTGGTACAGAGAGCATCGAGAGACTTATGGGCCCTTCAACGGGAAGCATGAATTCGAGCCATTGCCGCTTCAGTCATTCCGATGCGTTGGTGCAGTTGGTCGCGAAACTGGCACAACACTTGCTGATGTCGTCGCAGACATGCGAGCCCCAACCCCAACTGCTGCCGCTGAACTTGCGGTTCCGGACCAAGCAGAGATCCAACAAGGACTCGCAACCACCAATTATTATTTGAAACAAACCATCGCAAGGCGATGGCAAGATGCCTTCAAACAATACGAACGATTCATTCAATCATATGTCTTTGTTCAACCGGAACGCTTACTGCAAAACAAAGAACACCAATTTGAACGGCAGCTGAACCGCTTGCAAGCGATGTCCCCATCCAACAAGGTGGAACGCATCGATCAAGCCTTACAAACCACCACCACGAAATTGACGACGCGCTTTGACCAACGGGTGCAACGTTGGTCCACCGACGCGCAGCAATTACAAACATCACTGGTGGCGCTCAACCCCAAAGCCGTTTTGCAGCGGGGCTATGCAATGGTCCAAGTTGGTGACACGCTCATCGACTCAGTGAATAAATTAACAACCAACCAAACCATTCAAGTGACCTTAAGTGATGGTCACGTTGACGCAAACGTCGACAAGATAAGGAGACAGTAATGGAACCAACCTTTGAACAACTGATGGCGCAACTAGATGCGATTGTCAAAGAACTTGAAAACGACGCGCTAGGACTAGAAAAGTCGATTGCCGCCTATCAAAAAGGCATGGAACTTTCAAAATTAATCGCGACCAAACTTCAACAAGCGAAGGACTTGCTTGTCGAGCGTGCCGACGATTGATTTAACGACGCTCAACCCGAAGGTTGTTCGTCACATGTCACCCAAGCAATTGCAACAACTCGCCGACACAATGCGAGCCTTTTTGATTGATTCCGTGACCAAAACAGGTGGTCATTTAGCGAGTAACTTGGGCACCGTCGAATTGTCGATTGCTTTAACCCATGTCTTTGATTTGGACGTGGACACCTTGATTTATGACGTTGGTCATCAAACGTACCCACATAAAATTTTGACGGGTAGAGCCGATCTATTTTCCACCTTACGGCAAACCAATGGCCTCAGTGGCTTTCCCAAATACGAAGAGAGTCCGTACGATCATTTTGAAACCGGTCACTCTTCCACGTCACTGTCTGCAGCATGCGGTGTTGCGACGAGCAAGTATTTACAAAACGACACCAGCAACACGATCGCCGTGATTGGTGATGGAGCATTGACCGGTGGATTGGCCTTAGAAGGCTTAAATAACATCGTGCAAATGCCACGGCCTGTGATTGTTGTGGTCAACGACAATGACATGAGCATTAGTGAAAACGTCGGTGCCATTTCGCACCTATTTGCCTCCAAAGAACGCTCTCAAGCGTTCTTTACTGCCCTTGGATACACCTATATTCCACCGGTCGATGGCCATGACTTGTCCCGCTTGATTGACACCTTGCAACGCGTCAAAGACACGCAAGAATCGGTTGTGATTCATGTCAAGACGATCAAAGGTTACGGTCACTCCGACGCGCAACTAGATAAAGTAAAATTCCATGCTGTGGGCTACTATACTGTAGAACCCAAGCCGGTTGGCAAAGCATGGAGTCCACTGATCGCAAGTCTAGTCGAAGCCAAAGACGATGTGTACATCATTACGCCAGCCATGATTGAAGGCAGCGGACTGCGCGGGATTGACCGGGCAAGAGTGGTGGATGTCGGGATTGCTGAAGGTCATGCTGTGACCATGGCCGCCGCAATGCGCCGCCGTGGATCAAAAGTCTTTTTACCGATTTATGCGACATTCTTGCAACGAGCGTACGATTCGCTTGTTCATGATGTGGCGCGTAGCAATACCCCCGTCGTATTTGGAATTGACCGTGCCGGAACGATTCCAGGCGACGGCGATACGCACCAAGGTATTTTTGACGTTAGTATTTGTATGGCCATGCCGCACTTGCAATTGATGATGCCGGCCAATGAAGCGCAAGCATCCGCACTACTGGATTACGCCTTTGCGGCAAGCACTCCAACAGCCATTCGCTATCCCAAAGGCAATTCGATTGCGGCGGGTCAACCGCTCACCATTACATCACCAACCTGGTTGATTGAACAAACCGGCACGCAAGCGATTGTTATTAGTTATGGCCCAGATGTGTATGCCATTCAAGCAATGGCTCACGCTGAAAACCTCTCAATCACCCTCGTTAACGCACTATTTTTGAACCCGATTGATGAAGCGGTGTTTGCGTCATTAATCGCAGCCAAGTTACCCATCATTGTGTATGAACAAGTCATTCGCAGTGGTTCACTCGGGCAAGCATTGCAAGCGCGCAGTGCCAATGTCGTCTGTGCGATGGCGTATGACGCCATTCCTAGTCATGGTGATGTCAAATCACTCTTAGACCAAGCGGGCTTGAGCATGTCGCATTTGGCAGCAGAGATTCGTCGCCATGCGACTTGATCAACACTTGGTCATCCATCACGGGTTTCATAGTCGCACCAAAGCAGCCGATGCGATTCGTCGGGGGGATGTTTTGGTCAATGATCAACCAGCAAAACCAAGTTTGCTCATTGGCGAGAGCGATGTTGTCACCATACTAAATTACCCTCACTACGTCAGTCGGTCTGCGGATAAATTGATGGAAGCACTGGAAACGTTTGAGATTTCACTCAAACATCAAGTCGTGTTGGACATTGGTTCATCAACTGGAGGCTTTACGCAAGTCTGTTTGGAACAAGGAGCCACTCACGTCATTGCGGTTGATGTTGGCACCAATCAACTCGGTGCAAGCCTTCGTGGTGACCCTCGAATTACGTTGTATGAACAAACCAACTTCAAAGACCTAACCACCAAGATGCTACCAAGCATCGATACGACGGTGGTTGATGTGAGTTTTATTTCGACGATTATGCATTTGCCCCACTTGTTTCAGTTTGGCAACCAGTGGATTTGTTTGATCAAACCACAGTTTGAAACCAAAGGGGAAGGGTTAACTCACGGCGTCATTCAAGAATCCAAATGGATTGATGCGGTCATGACGTCGTTAGAAGACACCGTCAAAACAAGCAACAAACAACTACTTGGTACCCTTGCGTGTAGAACAAAGGGCAAAACCGGCAATCAAGAATATATGGTCTGGATAAAATAACATGTTGCGCGAACTCAAAATTCAAAACTTTGCGATCATTGAAAACAGCGAACTTTCGTTCGCCCCAGGAATGACCGTCTTGACCGGTGAAACAGGAGCAGGAAAAACCATCATCATTGATGCGTTGTCACTGTTACTTGGGACACGAGCGAACATTGACATGATCCGTTACGGCGAAACCAAAGCCGTCATCGAAGGGGTGTTTGATGCGCCAAGTGAAAAATTACTTGCCGTGTTAGCCCAAATGGACATTCCCAAGGAAGCGCTACTTACGATTACGCGGATCGTCCAAGAAGGACGCAGTACCACGCGCGTCAATGGCGTAAGTGTCACCAGCAAAGAATTGAAAGATTTGAGTTTGTATTTGTTGGACATTCACGTTCAACACGACACGATGCGCTTGTTTGACCCGAGTCGTTATTTAGAACTACTCGATGACTATGCGCAAACTTCCATCACGACCTATCAAGAACTACGTAGCAAGTACAATAACGCGATGCAAGACTATCTTGATTTTTTAGCGCTGGAAAGCCAAGCCAAAGAACAACTCGATTACTGGCAATTTCAATACCAAGAACTCGTTGACTTAGAACTCGTTGACGGCGAAGCCACAAAGTTGGAAGAAGAACGCGCAGGATTAAAAAACTACGACAAAGTCTACGACCTCTTGCAACGGGCAACCAGTGCCGATGCAGATGCGAGTCGTTTGATGGTAGAAAGCTTATCCGCAATGTAAAAATTAGCGGCGCTTGATGTTGCGAATGAGGACATCGAACGTGCTCAAAGTGCCTATTATGACTGGGTAGATGTCGTTGATACCTTAAAAACGAGGTTAGCGACCTTACAATACGATCCCGACCGTTTGGATGCGATTGAAACCAGACTGCAAGAATTGACGGCGTATCAGCCGCAAATACAAATGTACGATTGATGAACTGATGGACAAGCAAGGCCTTAAAAACGCAAATTAATGCGTTTGAAGATGCTTCCGCCACCAAGGAGCAACTGCGACACATTATCAAAGCGGCATTTGACCTTTTAATGAACAGTGCAACTGGAGTTAACCGCAACCCGAACGCAGGCTGCGACGACGTTGCAAACTCGGCTGGTTGATGAAGTCAAAGAACTGCATTTGCACATGCGCAAGTCGCCATCATTGTACAAAACAACGCCTCCTCAGGATGAACTTGATCACACAGCGTTTGGTGACCATGGCCTGGATTCAGTGGAGATTGAACTGACCACCAACAAAGGAGAATCCCTTAAAACCACTTGCCAAAGTCGCAAGTGGTGGGAAATGAGCCGCGTCATGCTCGACTCAAACCGTCTTGCTGCAAGCATCGGGGTTGTCGACAATCATTTTTGATGAAATCGATCAAGGCGTTAGTGGCGCCGTTGCGCAGTCAATGGCAGAAAAACTCAAACGCTTATCGACCACAACACAAGTTTTATTGATTACGCATTTGCCGCAAGTCGCCGCAATTGCTACCACGCATTTGTTGGTCAAAAAACAAGAAGTCGGCGAACGAACGATTTCAACCACCGTGTCACTTGACGATGCAGCCCGCATTCAAGCGATTGCGGAAATGATTTCCCCCGCAGCAGTCACGGAAAAAAGCTTAGCACTTGCAAAAGAATACCGCGATCGTTACCAATGAAAAAAGCCCAGATGGGCTTTTTTTTATGATAATTCAATGTTGTCGGCGTCAGGATATAACTTGTTTGCCTTGTTTAACGTACGAATTTGATTCATTTGTTCGTCGGTAAGTTCAAGATACTGAGCGGCTAAATTTTCAGTAATGCGAGAAGGAGTGACCGATTTTGGCAAACTGCCCCATCCTCGCTTGGTCAACCAGGCAATGGCGATTTGCGGAACCGATGCGTGATGAGCGTTTGCAATCTCTTGCATCACCGGATTGTCAAGCATCGAATGAATCGCAAAACTCATCAGTGGTGCATAACCTTGCATGACAATGTGATGTGACTTACAAAATGCTTCTAATGGATGATTTTGCAGTTCGATATGACATTCCACTTGATTGATCATCGGCTTGACAATTGCAGTTTCAAACAAGTGTTCCAGATGATGCACCGTAAAGTTACATACCCCAATCGCTTTGGCTTTGCCAGTTTGATAAATGTGCTCCATCGCTCGCCAGGTCTCGGCATCGGCCGCATAGCGCGTTGGCCAATGCATCAAAAACAAGTCGACATAAGGTAGCTGTAAACGAGCAAGCGAATCGTGAAAGGATTGTAGAGTGGATTCATAGCCATGTTCGGTTTTGTACACTTTGGTCGTAATAAAGAGTTCGTCTCTGGGAATGTGACTATCGGCAATCGCTTGACCAACTTGGGTTTCGTTGTTGTAGCGAGTTGCTGTATCAATGTGGCGATATCCAACACTAAGCGCATGAGCAACCGCATCGTATGTGGTTTGATCGTTCGTGCGAAAGGTACCAAGGGCAACCAGTGGCATGACGATTCCATTGTGTAATTGAATGGTTTTCATTGGTTCCTCCTAATACTAGTTTAACAAAGAAAAACGAAGCGCGTGTTTCGCACTTCGTTAAAAATCAGTATTATCTGGGTCCGGGAAGGTACGACGGGCTTTGTTTAGTTTTCGAATCGCTGCCATGTCGGCTTCATCGAGTTGGACATTCAGTGACTGGTAGTTTTCTAACAAGCGTGTTTCGTTTGTGCTTTTGGGTAAGACGATGATGTTGCGTTCTAATAACCACGCCAAGGCAATTTGAGGAACGGTCGCTTCGTGCTTGTCAGCAATCGTTTGAAGCGCTTCATTATCTAACAAGTCTTGGACTTTGCTGCTTAGCAGCGGCGCATACGCTTGCAAGTGAATGTCGTGTTCTAGACACATTTCTTGTAAGAAGATGTTTTGCAGTTCAACATGACATTCGACTTGGTTGATCATTGGTTTGATGGTTGCTGTTTCAAACAAATGTTCCAAATGGTGAATTTTGAAGTTGCACACACCAATCGCTCGGACTTTCTTTTCCTGATAGAGTTCTTCCAACGCCCGCCAACTCGATGCATTGCGCTCATACGATTTGGGCCAGTGAATCAAATACAAATCCAGATAGTCTAGGCCCAATTTACTCAAACTCAAGGCAAAGGCGGTTTTGGATTCTTCATACCCATAGTCACTAGGCCACAGTTTGGTGGTGATAAACAATTCTTCTCGAGGAACACCAGAATCCTTGATGGCTTGACCCACTTGCTCTTCGTTACGGTAAATCATTGCCGTATCAATGTGGCGGTACCCCATTTTGATTGCGGCCAACGCTGCCGCATAGGCTTCATCGCCCGCTGCCCGAAACGTTCCCAGTGCCATCATCGGAATTTTGACGCCGTTATGTAATGTTAGGTTTTTCATGGTGCCTCCTTGTAAAAAAATCGTATCATATCTGAGCGAAAAAAAAGAACCCAAACGGGTTCTATAACGTATTCAGTAACTGAATCAATGCAAAGATAAGTGTAATTACAGGCACAAGGACAAACCCAACCAAAATAATTACAGATGCAACTCGACCAAAGGTTGTTTTTGCAGGGTTTTCGCGAATCGCGACTTCAATCGTTTTGTCGCGTTTGCGGATGATTTCAATTGCTTTCTTTTTTGCTGCTTTGTCTGCCATAATTTGCCTCTTTTCCTATTATAAAGAATTGCACTCTGTGTTGCAATAGAATGCTTACTTTAACGCAAGGATTCGCTCATCGGTCATCGTTGATTGATACTCAAAGTTTCCGGTTTGATTGTAATGCTCTAATGCTTCCACGACTTCGTTTAAGATGTGGCGTGGGGTACTCGCACCAGCCGTGACCGCAATGGTATCAACATTTAAGTCTAATTGGTTCAAGTCCGCATAAGATTGAATCAGCACTCCGTTTGGATGGGTTTTTGCTAAATTCTGAGAGTTGTTGCTTTTTTGGTCCCCGACCACAATCAACAAATCTTTATCAAATTGATCGAGCACCGCTTCTTGACGGCGCAGGGTCGCATGACAGATTTCATTCATGATCGTCATCTCAGGATAGGTTTGTTTCAAATACTCGTATTGTTCTGCTAGTTCAAGAATGGAGAGCGTGGTTTGATTGGTCACCGCCCAGCGGCCGGTTAGATTCAATGCTTGAATTTCTGCCAAACTTTCCACCAATGTCACTTGTTCGTGTTCACTTGCAGCAATCGATTCAGGGTGGCCATGACGGCCAATGTATAAGACTTGAAATCCGTCTGCAATGAATTGATCAATCAACGTTAAAGTGGCCGTCACGTCTTTGCATGTGACGTCCACACACGTTAAGCCTTTGCTTGCCGCATACGCTTTGGTTGCTTTGGGTGTTCCATGCGCGGTAAAGACAATCGTGCCTTCCATTGCATCGATATCGGAGAGTTTGGGATTGATGTGACTAATCACACCACTGCGCGCTAGCGCCTCTGTGACGTGCATATTATGAATGACCATGCCGTAAACATGGATCGGTTTTGGAGTATCGGATCGACTCAGTTCAACGATGCGAATGATCGCACTGGCGACACCGTGGCAATAGCCATTGGGACGGACCACTTCGACTTTCATATGTTCACCGATTCGATTATATCATGAGAGCGAATTAGCGTGTATAATGGGGACATGAAAACAACTCCTTGGATTGAACAAGCAAAAACACATTGTCAGTTTACAACGTGGACCCCCGTGCAAGAAGCGGTGATCCCAGTTTTTTTGCGTCGCCAGTCCGTTGTTGTTCGTTCGCAAACCGGCTCGGGAAAAACTCATGCATTTTACTCCCGATGATCGATCAATTAACGACGGATCAAACCTTACAAGCGGTCATTTTATCGCCGACAAAAGAACTTGCTGAACAAATTTACGCGCAAGCCGTGCATCTTCAGCAAATCAAACCTTTTACGGTGCGGTTTGCTGCCGGTCGCACGACGACCGAGAAAACGACTGTACCGCAGTTGTTAATTGGAACCCCTGGAAAGTTAGAAGACATCTTAATCAAGCAATCCAGATACAATTTAAAGACCGTCAAGATGTTAATCATCGATGAAGCGGATATGGCGTTAGAAGAAGGATTTTTAAACCGTCGATCAAGTCGCCGGCCATTTACCAAACGACTTACAAATGGGCGTCTTTAGTGCAACGATTCCTAAAGGCTTGTGAACCTTCTTTAAAAAATATTTGAACAATCCCGGAGTCTATCCACCCTGGAGACGCTGATTTGGATTTGACTTAATATCAATACAAAGTCGCCCTGGAACAAGCGTTTTGCAGGCCTTGCTGAAGTCGTCAGTGCGATCTACGCTGTTTGTCGGAATCATCTTTGTAATACCAAAGAAGATGTCTGACGTGTATGAAAACTACAAGATCATGTCGAAAGCACAAATGGTCCATGGTGGATTGCCTGCTCGGGGCCGCAAACAAATCATGCGCCGGATTAAAAACCATGAGTTTCGTAATACGTTGCCAGCGACATTGCTGCGCGCGGCATTGATATTCCCCGATGTCTCCCACGTGATCACCTTATCAATTGCCCAAAGACTTGAGCTTTTATCCGCACCGCGCGGGTCGAACGGGTCGCATTGGCGTGGCCTGGTGATCAATTTGATAGATTACGATGACGATGGAGCGATGAAACTATTGACATTCCCATGAAAAACTAACGATACCGACGGTTCGCTTCAGCGGTAGGAGGTACTATGATTTTAGGTTCCCATGTCGCAATGGGCGGCAAAGACAACCGTTCAAAGTACAAAGAAGCATTATCGCATGGGTGCAACCACCTTTATGATTTATACTGAGCGCTGGCAAACACGATTCGCCTATCAATTGAATCGTTATCATTGGAAGAAGCACATGCCTTACCAACGATAGTCCCATTGAACTTGCAACATTGTGGTGCATGCGCCATATATTATGAATTTAGCCAATCCTCGACCGAAAACGTGAGTTTGCCGCTCGCTTTTTAAGCGACGAAACCTGTTCCACCGCTGCGATTGGGGCGACCCAAATTGTTTTGCATCCTGGGGCCGCTGTCGGACAAGAACCACAAACAGGTCTTGATTATATTGTTGAAGGCTTACTTCAGGTGATTGAAAACACCAAAGAACTCTCAGTCAAGATTGCCTTAGAGACGATGGCTGGCAAAGGGACGGAACTTGGTCGCAGTTTTGCAGAACTTGGCTATATTATTGACCACGTCAAGAGTGACCGCTTGAGTGTTTGTTTTGATACGTGTCACACCCATGACGCGGGCTATGACTTGAGTGACTTTGAGTCTGTTCTCAAAGAATTTGATCAATACATTGGCCGTGAGAAGATCAGTGTCTTGCACATCAATGACTCAAAAAATGTTCGCGGCGCTGCCAAAGACCGTCATGAAAACATTGGCTTTGGTCACATTGGCTTTGAGGTGCTATACAACATTCTCACGCATGAAAGCTTTACCTCGATCCCTAAAATATTAGAAACACCATATGTCACTGATAGTGATACTTCAACCGATAAAACAAATCCTCCGTATTATCATGAAATCAAGATGATTCAATCCGGCACGTTTGATCCATCGCTGATTGATAAAATTCGCACAAAATAAAAAAGAACCTTCGGGTTCTTTACTTTTTCTCCTATATGTTATATATTTCTAACATAATGAGTGATTAAAATATCATTTATAAGAAAGAGTGATTTCGTATGCGATCTATCCTGTACTTCACTTTAGCAGCTGTGTTGTTGTCAATGAGCTCAATAGATTCCCTTGAAGCTTCTGATAAGACTGAGGAAGTTGGTTGTATCAGTTTAAGCAATTCATTCAGCTTGGTGGAGGTGTTAGAACAAACTGGCCGCCACGCCACCTTTTTGCAGTTGATGCAACTGCATGACATGGAAGGATATCTTATATTAACGGACCCCGATTTGTCCGATAAAACAATTTGGGCACCGAGTGATGAGGCGTTTGCGAGCATTTCATCCGACTTAAACAAACTCTCTAGCTTGGAAATCAAAAAAATACTAGGCTATCATATTTCACCCCCTCAAAGCAGACCAAATGGGGAATATCCCATCATTACGTTCGCCTATTTGGATGAGAATCCAAATGATGTCTTTCGAACACGCACCGGCGTATTGACAGAATCTGATCAACGTATTTCGTTATCACTAAGAGAGGATGGCTACTATATTGAAGACTCAAAATTGGAGTCTACAATGTGGTGTGCGAAAGCGGGGTCTGTCTTTTCCATCACCTCTGTTATTACCGATGTAGAGCCACCTTCTACTCTGACCTTTATTGGATATCGATTGGTTCGAATCTTACTTTATGAAGATATTCGGTTCACCATTTATGCAACAATCCTAGGGGTTGCCCTAGGAACAGCAATCTCGATTGGAATTCGTAAAAGAAGGAGAACTTCATGACACCAAAATTTAATTACATTAGTTTATTAGCCATTTTTTCCTTACCCGCGTTTACCGTGTTCGTTACCGATGTGGCGTTAGACACAACCATTTCACTCTCATTTGGATACTTACTCTACTTAGGATATGTAAAAACCCCGATGGATGAATTGTTCTTACAACGTGTCCAACAAGCAGCATCGATTACGTTGCTAATTGCGGGCTTAACGATGAGTGGCGTCTTTATTGCCGTTTTTTGGGCGGCGAATACTGAAAGCTTCATCAATACGAGTTATTGGATTGTGTTCTTATTGATCCATGTCATCTTCAATGTGTCATTAACCGCCCTGTTAACGCTGGATTCAAAGGGGTCCAGCAATGCGTAAGCTTCATAATAAGATTCGCATGCACCGCGCCGACCAACGCATGTCGCAACAAGAACTCGCCGATAAAGTGGGAGTTCGCCGCGAAACGATTGGTAGCTTAGAAAACGAAAAGTATAACCCTTCCTTGCAATTAGCGTTATTAATTGCCGAAGCACTACATATCCCGATTCAAGAACTATTTCAATTAACGAAGGAGAAATCATCATGAGTGAATATCAAATTAGTCCCATTACCCCAGCCATCGAATCCAAGCTACCTGAAGTTGCTGAACGAGCGTTTGGCAAAGGTGTGAGCATTATTCTACCGAAAAAGAACCTATGGGGTTTTTATGCTCATGCAGACGGCAAGATTGGTGGCGCTGTTTATCTCAAGAAGTGGGCGGACAATGAAGGATGCTTAGAATGGATTTATGTCGATCCCTCTGCCCAAGGTCATAAATTAGGCAGTCGATTATTTCGTGCTGGCATTGATGGATTAAACGATGCCAAGTTACCCATATTATTTACGCTCGTTCGAGGATCTAACACAGCCTCATGGAGTATGTTCGCCAAAGAAGGATTTGTGAAGCCTTCTGTGTTTCATACATTGACACAGTATTCATGGAAGAGCTTTTATCACCGCTTGGGCTTTCATCTAGCCGACGGATATAACATTTGGGTCAAGGATTCTTCGCTAGACCTACCGATGCATCCGATTCGTTATGGCTTCTTGAAAACCTTCCTATTTGCAGGGCTAATCGGATTAGCCTTAGGACTGTTTGGCTTACGTGGCGTGGATACCTTATTGATTACAATTTCCACATTGCTGGTCGTCACAGGACTGCGCATTGTTATTGAATACCTTGTTGGTCGATCCTACGGACCGCTTCGTTGGAATGCCCCCCAAGGAGGAACGCTCCTTAGTTTCGTTATCGCACTGACTGGAACGTGGTGGCCATCGTTTGGGCATTTTAGTCCCAAAGCAGACATTTACCGCGATAGTGATTATGCCAAAGTAAATGCCTACAGCCGC
This sequence comes from Bacilli bacterium, assembly GCA_018401215.1. Lineage (GTDB taxonomy): Bacteria > Bacillota_I > Bacilli_A > MAG-NZ > MAG-NZ > M30B81. The sequence continues at coordinate 27,450 of JAGYLA010000003.1, forward strand.
TTTGCTACCTTGATGTTTCATGTATTGATTTATGTTCTAGCTGCGATTCTCGTCCCTGATTTATTCAGTAGTGGATATGGATTGATTTTAGGTATTGTTCTTGCTGTCCAGCTATTTCCGACCTTTCCTGTCGACGATTCAGATGGGTCTCGAATCTATGCCTACAGTAAACCGTTATATTTTATTGCCTTGCTTACTGTCGTCTTAGCCTATGTAGGCACAATCATATTCTAAAGAAAACGCTACTCGTTAAAGTAGCGTTTTTTATTGCATCGATTCGATTTCCGCGACCAAGACATCGACCGCTTCGTGTTCTGGAACTTTACGGATGACTTTGCCGTATTTATATAGCAGAACTTCGCCCTTACCACCGGCAATACCGATGTCAGCGAGTTTACTTTCGCCGGGGCCATTGACACTGCAGCCCATCACAGCGATGGTAATTTTCTTTTTCAAGTGTTGAATCCGGTCCTCAACTTCATTGACGACCTTGAACATGTCGTACTGCAAGCGACCACAGGTCGGACAAGCAATGATCGTTGGTGCGTCATACAAGTCAAAGTTCTTTAAAATTTCCTTACAGACTTTAATCTCTTCAACCGGGTCCACTGTGATGGAGACACGAATCGTGTTTCCTAGTTCATCCAAGAGAAGATTGCCGATGCCGATCGCGTTTTTGACACTTCCACTAATCATTGTGCCGGCTTCGGTCATTCCGATGTGCAAGGGATACGGCCAACGCTCTGCCGCCAAGCGATTGACTTCTAAGACATGGCGTAGAATCGTTGATTTGAAACTCAAGACAATGTCATGAAAATCCAGTGAGGTTAACAAGTCGATGTTCGTTTGAGCGTACTCAAGCATTTGTTCGACAATGTTTTCATGCGATTTAAAGCTTCCAGAGTTGACCCCGATACGAATTGGAATCTTTGCGTCTTTGGCCGCGAGTACCACTTGTTTGACCCCTTCAGGGTCACCAATGTTCGCGGGGTTCAAACGAATCTTATCGACGCCTTGTTTGATCGCTTCTAAGGCATAGGACGCATTGTAATGAATGTCTGCAACAATGGGAATTGTGATTTGTTTCTTGATCTTTCCAATGGCTTTTGCGTCATCCATGGTCAAACAGGCAACGCGAACAATCTCGCACCCAGCGCGTTCTAACGCATGGATTTGCGCGACAGTCGCCGCCACATCCTTGGTTTGCGTGGTCGTCATGGATTGAATATATACTTTATTGTTTCCGCCTAATTGCAAGCCTTTCACAAAGACGGGTCTGGTTTGGGTTCTTGTGTACATATAGTTTCTCCACGAATATTATACTAAATACATGGTAACATCTTGCAAAAAGAAAAACCTAACGTATAATAATGAATGTACGTTGGGAGGGTGACATGCGCGTAAGTGTCGTATTACAATGCAATGAGTGTAAAGAGTGGAACTACATCACACCGAAAAACAAAAAGAATCAACCGGACCGTATGGAAATCAAAAAATACTGCCCAAGATGTCAAACTCATACAGCTCATAAAGAGAAAAAATAAGGCGGAGACGCCTTTTTTCTTTGTTTTTTTATTTTTTTTAAAAAAATTAGCACTTGATAGTTGACAGTGCTAATTGTCCTTGATACACTAAATTAGCAATAACGAAATTAGAGTGCTAAAGGTGACACAATGTTAAACAATCGTCAACAAGATATCTTACGAATCATTGTCGAAGAATTCATTCAAAGTGCAGAGCCTGTTGGTAGTAAAAATGCAACATTGGACGCGCTTGGATTCTCAAGTGCGACGATTCGCAATGACATGGCGGTCCTGGAAACACTAGGGTACTTAGAGAAGACGCATACGTCCAGTGGGCGGATTCCTTCGGACAAAGGCTACCGCTATTATGTCGATGAGATTCTCAAGGTCAATCAACCCAAAGAATCCAACTTTCCCAAAGTCGATGAGTTGCTTGGCAATTACTTGCTGGGTAACGATGAAGTCTTGAAGAAAGCACTGGAAACCATCTCTGAGATGACAAAGTACACGTCAATGATTTTAACGCCGTCGGATGCAAGAAGTTTGGTCAAGAAGATTGAACTCGTCAAAATTGCGCCAAACGAAGCGTTGATTATGATCGTGACCGACAGCGGTCATGTCGAGAAACGCAAACTGTTTATGGACGGGATGGAAATTGATGAATTGCATAAAGTCGTCCATATCTTAAATGATTTATTGATCAATACCCCTGTTGGTGACATCGCGAACCGATTGGCCTATGAATTGTCACAATCGGAGTTGAAAGAATACTTGCAATATCATCAAACATTGATTGAAGCGTTTGTTCGAGCATTTAGTAAGTTCAATGAACAACAGTTCTTTATGAGTGGGCAATACAACTTACTGTATGAACCTGAGTTCAATGACATCAATAAAATGCGTCGATACATCGAAGCGATTGAAAACAAAGAAATCTTTCGCTTGATTGATACAAAAAGCAAAGGTGTGACGGTCAAGATTGGATTAGAAAACACCGTTCAATTCTTGGAAAACTGTACCGTCATTAGTGTACCGTATCAGATTCCTACCGGAGAACAAGGCGCCATTGCGGTAATTGGACCACGGCGAATGAATTACAAACGCGTCATTCCACTACTAGAATACTTAGCAATGAACATGAGTGACTTTGAACATTAGGAGGATAGTATGGCAAAGAAGAAAAGCGAACCAACCACCGATGAAACGGTAGAGACCGCGCAAGAAGACGTGCAGGAAGAGGTCACAGAGACCCCACCTTCAGAGCTTCAACAATTGAAGGACCAAATGTTGCGTGACCGGGCGGAGTTAGAAAACTTCAAACGACGGGTCAACGACGAACGGATCAAGGAGCGCAAGTATGCGCAGCTTGATGTGTTAAAGAAAGTCGCGGACGTATTAGACAACTTGGACCGGGCGATGAATGCGCAATATGCGGATGTTGAGCGCTTCAAAGAAGGACTCAAATCCGTCGTCAAACAAGTGGAGTTGGTGTTAGAAAGTGAATCTGTCACTGAAATCGACTCCTTGCATCAACCCTTTGATGCCACCAAGCATCAAGCAGTAATGACTGAATCCAATCCCAAGATGGACGATCAAGTCATTACCGAGGTGTTTCAAAAAGGATACATGTACAAAGATCGAATACTTCGACCAAGCATGGTCAAAGTGAACCATAAGGAGGAAAAATAATGGGAAAAATGATCGGAATTGACTTAGGAACAACCAATAGTTGCGTTGCTGTCATGGAAGGCGGCGAAGCACGCGTTATCGCCAATCCAGAAGGCGGACGCACAACACCTTCTGTTGTTGCCTTCAAAGGCGATGACATTCAAGTAGGAGAAGTGGCGAAACGACAATCGATTACGAATCCAAACACGATTCAATCAATCAAACGTCACATGGGAACCAACCACAAAGAAACCATTGATGGGAAAAAATATACCCCACAACAAATTTCTGCGATGATCTTACAAAACTTAAAAGCAACCGCAGAAAGCTATTTGGGAGAAAAAGTCACCGAAGCGGTGATTACCGTTCCCGCGTACTTTAACGATGCAGAACGTCAAGCAACCAAAGATGCTGGTAAAATTGCTGGGTTAGACGTCAAACGCATCATCAACGAACCAACGGCTGCTGCCTTGGCATACGGTATTGATAAAACTCAAAAAGAACAAACCATTCTCGTCTTTGACTTGGGTGGCGGGACGTTTGACGTAAGTATCTTAGATTTGGCTGATGGAACGTTTGAAGTGGTCTCGACTGCCGGAAACAATCGTTTGGGCGGGGATGACTTTGACCAACTCGTCATGGATTATTTGATTGCCGAATTCAAAAAAGAAAACTCAGTCGATTTAAACAACGACAAAATGGCGTTACAACGGGTTCGTGATGCCGCTGAAAAAGCGAAAAAAGAACTCTCTGGTGTTACCCAAACACAAATCAACTTGCCATACATCACTGCAGGTTCTGCTGGACCATTGCATATGGATACAACCTTAACTCGCGCGAAATTCAATGAATTGACGGCGGGCTTGGTTCAACAATGTTTAGAACCAGTTCGTCAAGCATTGAAAGATGCAAAATACACGAAAAATGATATTCACCAAGTATTACTCGTTGGTGGAAGCACGAGAATTCCAGCGGTTGCCGACATGATCAAAAAAGAACTCGGTAAAGAACCCAACAAAGGTGTCAACCCTGATGAAGTGGTCGCAATGGGTGCGGCAATTCAAGCTGGGGTCTTATCGGGCGACGTGAAAGACATCTTACTCTTAGACGTCACACCACTCTCACTCGGGATTGAAACCTTAGGCAGCGTCTTTACGAAATTGATCGAACGCAACACGACGATTCCAACTAGCAAGTCTCAAGTGTTCTCTACTGCGGCGGACAATCAACCTGCGGTTGACATTCATGTCTTACAAGGCGAACGACCAATGGCGCCCGACAACAAAACGCTCGGCCGCTTCCAATTGAGTGACATCCCACCCGCACAACGCGGTGTGCCTCAAATCGAAGTATCCTTTGACATCGATGCCAACGGCATTGTCAGTGTCAAAGCAAAAGACTTGGGCACCAACAAGGAACAAAAGATTGTCATTCAATCGGATTCTGGTTTGAGTGACGCAGAGATTGAAAAAATGATCAAAGAAGCCGAAGAAAACGCAGAAGCTGATGCCTTGCGCAAAGAAGAAGCCGACTTGAAAAATGAGTCAGATCAATTAATTTTCGCGGCAAACAAAGCCGTAACGGACTTAAAAGACGATGTTACTGATGAAGAAAAAACCCAAATCGAAGAAGGCATCCAAGGATTGACCGATGCGTTAGCAAGCAATGATTTGGACGACATCAAAGCAAAAAAACAAGCATTGGAAACCGTTACGCAAGCACTTACAATGAAAGCGTATGAAAAAGCAAACCAACAACAAGATGCGGCAAATGGTGAACCGACCAATGACGGAGTTGTGGATGCAGACTTTGAAGAAATGGAAGATGTGAAGGAAGCGTAATCGTTTCCTTCTTGAGGTACCCACATGGCAAAACGGGATTATTACGAGATTTTGGGGGTCAGCAAAACCGCGGATGAAAAGGACATCAAAAGTGCATACCGCCGGTTAGCGAAAAAATATCACCCTGATGTGTCCACCGAAAGTAACGCAGAAGCGCAGTTCAAAGAAATTCAAGAAGCTTATGCGGTACTAAGTGATACAACCCAACGATCCAAATATGACCAATTTGGTCATGAAGGGGTTCAGTTTAATGGTGCCGGTGGCGCCGGTGGGTTTGAGGGCTTTGGTGGCTTTGAAGATATCTTTTCAAGCTTCTTTGGCGGCGGACAACAACGTCGTCGTGATCCAAACGCACCGATGCGGGGCAATGATTTACAAAAGCGCATGACGATTGATTTCATGGACGCGATTCAAGGCATCAAGAAATCGATTCGTTTGGACGTGAGTGAACAATGTAATACGTGTCATGGCTCTGGCGCTCATTCAAAATCCGACATCACAACGTGTACGCATTGTAATGGGGCGGGTGTGGTATATCGTCAAGCACAAACCATCTTTGGCGCAACACGAACGCAAACCACGTGTCCGTATTGCCAAGGAACTGGCAAAGAAATCAAACGCAAATGCGACACTTGTAAGGGCGATGGTCACATCACACGTGAGCGAACAATTGATGTATCGATTCCTGCAGGAATCAATACCAATCAACAAATTCGCTTGAGCGAAAAGGGCGAACCAGGTGTCAATGGGGGGCCAAATGGTGATTTGTACATCGTAATTAATGTTCGACCGCACGAGTTCTTTGAACGACATGACAATGACATCGTGATGGAATTACCGATTACGTTTTCCCAAGCAGCGCTTGGCGATGACATCGCAACGCCTACTGTTCACGGGAAAGTAACGTTAAAAATTCCCGCTGGTACGCAAACCGGAAGTCGTTTCCGCTTACGCGGCAAGGGCGTCAAAAGTGTCAACACGGCGTACACCGGCGATCAACACGTTGTTGTGAAAGTCGTGACGCCAGAAAAACTCGATAGCGAACAGAAGAAAATTTTTAGTAAATTATCCAAAACGAACGAAATGAGTTCGTCTGCATGGAAAAAATTCACTGGAATCTTTAAAGATTAAAGGACAAACGCGTCCTTTTTCTTTACAAACAACAGGGTCTAATCTATAATAACCAAGGAGTCTGAAAGGGGGGAAGACAATGCCGAAAACAAAAGTTCGCGATAACGAGAGCATCGATGATGCACTTCGTCGATTCAAACGCGACCTAATCAAGTCTGGAACCCTTGGAGAGATTAAAAAACGCCGATTTGGCTATGTGAAGCCAAGTATTGAGAAGCGTGAACGAATCAAAGAAAACGCGAGAAAGAAACGTAAGAAATAAGAGCGACCTTCGCTCTTTTTTTTCGCCAAAAGCAGAAGTTTCGACGAGGGGTTTGTTATAATAAAGGCTAAAAGGAGTGACTATGGTTGTCACAAAACTCGACGTTAGTTTTACCCACTTCAATGAAGCGCAAGCCGTACTTGGCGATTACAACCGCTTTGTCAGCATTTTAGAGGACCACTACAAGGTATCCATCTCTTCTCAAGGCGAAGACATCGTCGTTGCCAGTGAAGATGTGGAATTGCTCGCGCGGTTGTCCGCCATCTTTTCGTTACTTCAGCAACTTGTGGCAAGTCAACTCCCAATTGGTGAACGAGACATTCGTTACGTCATTTCATTGGCCGATCAAGACAAATTAGAAGAAGCCAAACTGTTATATCAACAAAAAGACCCCATCATCCGCACATTACGCGGCAAACAGATTTATCCAAAAACCCTTCAACAAGTCCAATACTTAAAAGCGATGCAAACCAAAGACATGGTCTTTGCGATTGGTCCTGCCGGAACCGGAAAAACATACTTGGCCGTTCTGTATGCCTTGCGATTATTAAAAGACAATCACATTCAAAAGATTATTTTGACTCGTCCCGCTGTGGAAGCGGGTGAAAACTTAGGCTTTTTACCGGGTGACTTGAGAGAAAAGCTCGCGCCGTACTTACAACCACTCTACGACGCGCTGTATGACATTGTCGGCAAAGACCAAGTCGAAGAATGGATCGATAAAAACATTGTTGAAATTGCCCCGCTTGCTTACATGCGAGGCCGAACGTTGTCGAATGCGATCGTCATTTTGGACGAAGCGCAAAACACGACGGAAAAACAAATGAAGATGTTTCTAACCCGCCTTGGGTTTGATGCGAAAATGGTCATTACTGGCGACTTGACACAAGTCGACTTACCCGGTCATGCGAAAAGTGGATTGGGCAAAGCAATCGCGTTAGTCAAACACGTCAAAGGAATCGAAACGATTCAATTTGAGAAATCTGACTCGATTCGTCACCCACTCGTGCAAGCCATCTTATTGAAATACGAAGAGGATGAGCAATGAAGTTGGTGTGGAACAACACAACCAAACATAAGCTATCAAGCTATAAATCAATCGCAAAACTCCATTTGGACGATGTCGTTGCTCATTGCAAGTGTGAACAGACCACGGTTGCTATCACGGTGGTCTCACGCCGCAAAAGCAAGCAACTCAATGCGACGTATCGCGGCATTCATGAAGCCACTGATGTACTGACATTTGTTGGTGATGAAACTTACTTGGGAGACATTATTATTTGTTATGACGTTGTCGTAGAACGAGCACAAACGCACCAGCAAACGACCGAACAATACATGAGCTTTTGTATCGTCCACGGCTTACTTCACGCAGTGGGATATGACCATCAAACTGAAACCGATTACGACACCATGATGGAGCTTCAGCAACAATTGATTGAAAGGAGACTCCAATGATTCAACTAATTGATCAAGCAAGAGAAGTCACAAAAAATGCCTATGCCCCGTATTCGAATTACCATGTTGGCGCTGCGTTATTGTTTCAAGATGGCAGCGTTGTTCGTGGGGTCAACATCGAAAATGCTTCCTACAGTGTAACCAACTGTGCGGAACGCAGTGCGATTTTCAGCGCCATTTCTCAAGGCAAAAATATGAAAGAAGTCATTGCGGTGGCCGTTGTTGCTGATGGTGTACGCATTGGGTCACCGTGCGGTGTTTGTCGCCAAGCCATGGCGGAATTCTTTGCCCCAACCACACCTGTCTACTTGTCATTGATGCAAGGCGATGAATTCACGACCACATCGGTCGCAGAATTGTTACCCTTTGCCTTTAACAAACAGGACATGTATGAGTAAAAGTGGCTTTGTCACAATCATTGGTCGACCGAATGTTGGGAAAAGCACATTACTCAATCAATTGATGCATCGCAAAGTTGCGATTGTCTCAAACACTGCTCAAACCACCCGAGAAGCGATTCAAGGTGTCCTTAATCACGACAAAGGACAAATTGTCTTTGTCGATACCCCAGGAATTCATCGACCGTACCACGAACTTGGTCGCGCCATCAATCAACGTGCGATGCATGCAGTCGACGGCGTCGATGTCATTTGTATGGTCCTTCCCTACAACGAACCAGTTGGCAAGGGAGACCGGTATATTTTGCAACAACTGGATCAAGTCAAAATCCCTGTTTTTTGTTTATTAAACAAAGTCGATTTGACCCACAACAAAAATCTAATTTTAACCGCAATCGATAAAGTATCAAAGTATTATTCGTTTGCCGAAATCATTCCGATTTCCGCCAAAGACAACGACAACTTGGACCGCTTGGTCGATGTGTTGTTTGAGTATTTGCCAGAAGGTGAGCCACTGTTTGGTCAAGAGGTGATTTCGACGCAACCAGATTATTGGTGGATTGCCGAAGTGATTCGGGAAAAAATCCTGCACGCAACCAAAGAAGAAGTTCCGCATTCGGTCGCTGTTGTTGTTACATCAATGACAGAAAATGAGGACGGTTACTTGCAAATTGATGTAGATATCATCGTTGAGCGAAAGACTCAAAAAGGCATTTTAATCGGCAAGGGAGGATCCATGGTCGAACGCGTGGGAACCCTCGCCCGTAAAGAACTGAGTTCGCGCTTCAAACGGAGTATCTTCTTGAATTTGTATGTCAAACACGAACCGGACTGGCGCAATAAGCCCCATCGCTTGTTGGAGTTTGGTTATGGGAACGATGAGTAATGGATGCGTGGATTTTACGAACAACAGAATACAAAGAATCAAGTAAACTAATTGTAGCGATGGGCGACGAAGGGGTCTTTAGTTTTGTGGCCAAAGGCATGCGAAACTATAAGTCGCCTTGGCGCAGCTTGATTGAACCATTTCGTCATCTGGAGTTAAAACTATCCAACGGCACACTTCCAGCGCTGCAAGAAGCAAGGTTACTAACACCAATTGATTCGGCCGCGGCCAGCTTAGAAGTTATGAGTTATATGGGCCATTTGGCAGAATTGTTTTATACACTTCGAGATACGATTGCGTTTGATAAGCTCTATCCGTACTGGCTACAAACACTACCGTACATGAGTGTCGACCCCGAAGGATACGGCATCATGATGGAAATTAAGTTATTATATGTCATGGGCATTACACCGGTCTTTGACCGCTGTGTTGCTTGTGAATCCAAAGAACGAGTAGGGTTTTCCATCGCTGATGGTGGGATGTTGTGTCAACAACATATGACACCAGAAGCAATAACTGACCATGACTTGTTGATTGGCATTTATCAGTTGTATCAACAAGACTTAAGTACTCCACTACCAAACTTTGAACGCGCAAGAACACGCCGATTTGTCGATCAATATTTTGAATATCATGTCAACGTTCAAACAACGGCTCGACAAATGATTCGCGGGGTGTACAACTATTAGAGGTGCATGATGAAAATGGAAGAACTAGTTCGCTACGCCAAAACATATGGGTTCATCTTTCAAGGCTCTGAAATTTATGGTGGGCTAGCAAACACGTGGGATTATGGTCCCCTTGGCGTGGAGTTGAAAAACAACATCAAGCAATTATGGTGGCGTTTTTTCATTCAACAAATTCCCAATTCCTATGGGGTAGATGCTGCCATTTTGATGAACCCCAAAGTTTGGGTCGCAAGCGGTCATGTCGCTAGTTTTAACGATCCATTGATTGACTGTAAATACTGTCACAACCGCTTTCGTGCCGATACGTTGCTTGAAGAAGCTACCGGTAAGGATGCGGATGGATTGTCGCACGAGGAATTATCAAGTGCACTCAAAGAACATCATGTGGCTTGTCCCAAGTGTGGCAAATTGGAGTTTACGCCGATTCGTCAATTCAATTTGATGTTTGAAACGCAGCGCGGTGTAACTGAAGACAAACAAACCATTTATTTACGTCCTGAAACCGCGCAAGGCGAATACACGAACTTTGTAAACGTTCAACGCAGTATGCGTGCGAAGTTGCCGATGGGGATTGGTCAAATTGGCAAAGCATTCCGTAACGAGATTACTCCAGGAAACTTCATTTTTCGTACCTTAGAGTTTGAACAAATGGAATACCAGTATTTCTTACCCGAAGACCAAGCAATGGACGCCTATGCGATGTTAAAACAACGTGCCTTTGATTTCTTTGTTGCGATGGGCATTGATCCAGCACATTTACAGTTTCATGACCACACCAAACTGGCTCATTACGCCAAAGCGGCCGTGGACATTCAGTATTTGTACCCAATGGGCTATGGTGAAGTTAACGGTACGCATCACCGCGGGACGTTTGACTTAACCCAGCACGAATCGCACTCGGGCGAGTCAATGAATTACCGTGACCCAATTACCAATGAAGTCTTTACCCCCACCGTGGTCGAATCGACCGTCGGCGCTGACCGGGCACTGTTGATGGTGCTTCATGAACATTATGCCGTCGAAGATTTGGGTGAAGACACCAGAGAAGTACTGCGTTTACCGTATGTTCTAGCGCCGTTCAAAGCGGCAATCTTTCCGTTGATTAAAAAACATCATACCGACAAAGCTCTTGAGGTGTATCAAACACTTACCGCAAGCATTCGTTGTGAATACGATGATACGGGAAACATTGGGAAACGATATCGTCGTCAAGACGCTATCGGTACACCATTTTGTGTGACCATTGACGAACAAACCTTGCTCGACCAAACGGTCACGGTGCGAGAGCGCGATACCATGTCGCAAACGCGTCAACTAATTTCAGACTTACCGGGCTTTTTTCAACGTCAAGCATAGGAGACCCATTTGGCGAATTCGAACACAACCATTGATCAAGTACTGCAAGCGGTTGACATCGTCGATGTCATCGGTGACGTACTAGAGCTTCAGAAAAAGGGCAAAAACTTTGTGGGCTTATGCCCTTTTCACGCGGATTCCAATCCTTCAATGACGGTGTCGCCTGAAAAGCAAATCTTCAAATGTTTTTCTTGTGGGGCCGGAGGCAACGCCTTAAAATTTGTCCAAGACTTTGAGCAAATTCCGTTTGCCTCCGCCTTACGAAAGCTTGCGCAGCGAGCAGGTATTGAGGTACAGATTCAAGCCAATCCGCATGCGGATTCGTTCAAAACCAATAGTATTGTGTCGCAGTATTATCAATTTGTCTTGCATAACACCAAAGAAGGGGAAGCAGTTGTTGCCTACTTGAACAACCGCGGTCTGCGAGAAGACACGATCAAACAATTTGGCCTAGGGTATGCACCCAGTCAACAACGCTTACTGCAAGCTGTGCAAAAACAACAAGCGACAGCTCTTGATTTGGTCAAAGTCGGACTACTCCATGACGAATCCAATAACGAATTGTTTCGTCAACGTTTGATGATTCCAATTGACGATTCCGATGGCCGCATCGTCGGGTTTAGTGGCCGAGTGCTACAAGGCCAAGAAGCAAAATACATCAACTCTCCTGACTCCCCGATCTTTCACAAGTCACGAGTGTTGTACAACTTATCCCGGGCAAAATTAGCCGCCAAACAGGCCAAACGATTGTTTGTCGTGGAAGGTTACATGGATGTCTTTCGGATGGTTCAATCCGGTGTTGCAGAATGTGTGGCAGTCATGGGGACTGCATTTACCAAAGAACATGCGGCGTTGCTTGCGCATTACCAAGTTGCAGTGTATTTCTTGTTTGATGGCGATACCGCTGGGAAAACCGCAGCATTAAAAAGCGCCTACAACGCGAACAAACTAGATGCTTATGTGACGTTACTCCCCGCAGGAGTAGACCCCGATGATTACTTGAGCACCCATTCGATCGAAGCGTTTGAAGCAATCGTAGCGCAAAGCAGTAGTGCTGCTGAGTTTGTCTATCAACAATTGCTTGAACCAACAAACTTTGATAGTTCTGCTAGCATTGATGCATTCAAACGAGGGGTCATTGGGTATTTGCGTGATCAATCTCCTGCCTTGCAAGAACGCTACTTTCATAAACTAGCAGCCAATTTGAACGTCAGTGTTGAAAGTTTATTACGTGAGATCAAAGCTCCGAGCCGCCGACGTAATGAACCCGTCGTGTCAATCACGCCAGTCAAGTACATCAAAGCAGAACGCTTGCTACTCAATGTCATGCGCACAAGCAAAGAACAAGCCTATGTGATTGATCAACAAATGGACAATTGGATTCGCGCCGAACACGAATCGCTCAAAGAGCTTATCTTACAGTATTATCAAACGTATAGTACGTACCAAGCAGAGCGGTTTTTACCGACGGTGCCTGAGGCGCTCCAAGAAGAGGCCTTGTTGATTTTCCAAGAACCAAGCTATCTTTCAAAATCTCAAATTGCCGACTTATTTGATACAATCGAAGAGTACCAATTGAAGTCGCGATTGAAGTATTTACAAGAGTTACGTAAAACCGCTTCGGCCACTGAAAAGATGGCGTTAGCCAATGAAGAATTTCAAATCCAGCAACAATTAAAACGTGGAGGCCACGATGAGTAAAAAGAACAAAACGATGGACCCGGTCAAAGTCTTAGTCGGTAAAGCAAAAACTGAAGGCTTTATTACGATTTCAGACATTCGCCGAGCGTTTCCAACGGAAACCAATGAACTACAACTCTTACTCGATGAGTTGCAAGCGCAAGGCATCGACATCGTTGGCGAAGAAGAACTCGTTGATATTAAACTAGCTGAACTCGATGACGGCGTGCGAGAAATGGCACTAGATTCCTTAGAAGCCACCGACGAAGACATCAAGGACATTGAACTGGATGCCGAATCCGTGATTCGTCAACTCGAAGAAGACTACCGGGTTCAAAAAGCCGAAAACACGGTAGATTTCGTTCGCAGTGATGATCCCGTTCGCATGTATTTAAAAGAGATCGGCCGGGTCGACTTGTTGAATGGCAAACAAGAACTAAAGATTGCCAAAGAAGTCAAAGCTGGCATGAACGCGTTGGTAGAATTGAACGAGTTGATTGCGACTGAAACCCCGATTAGTGATGAAAAACGTCGTGAACTCGATATCATTATCGGGACGGGCGATGTTGCGAAAAACCACTTGGTGGAAGCCAACTTGCGACTCGTTGTCTCTATTGCAAAAAAACATGTCGGCAAAGGCCTGCAGTTTTTAGATTTGATTCAAGAAGGAAACATTGGCTTGATGAAAGCCGTGTATAAGTTTGACCACACCAAAGGCTTCAAATTTTCAACGTATGCCACGTGGTGGATTCGCCAAGCAATTACCCGTGCGATTGCCGATCAAGCCCGCATCATTCGAATTCCTGTCCATATGGTCGAACAAATCAACAAAGTAGTTCGTCAACAACGTAAATTAACCCAAGAACTGCGCCGTGAACCAACCGCGCAAGAACTAGCGGATTCCTTAGAAATCAGTATTGAAAAAATCAAAGTCATCAAAAAGATTTCTCAAGACCCCGTTTCGTTAGAATCCCCGGTTGGCGAAGAGGAAGACTCGACACTTGGCGATTTCATTCCCGATAACGACGCCCTCAATCCGATTGAGTATACAACCCGTGAAATGCTCAAGGTTGAGCTTGATAAGGTGTTAGAAACCTTAACTGACCGCGAAGAAAAAGTCTTACGCATGCGCTTTGGCTTGCTAGATGGCAAAACAAGAACCTTAGAAGAAGTGGGCAAGGAGTTTGGCGTGACGCGTGAGCGGATTCGCCAAATCGAAGCCAAAGCGTTGCGTAAATTACGACATCCGTCCAAATCAAAACGTTTGATGGATTTCATTAACAATTAATGAATCGTTTAGAAACCATCGCTTCGTTTGTTCCTGTGGGGAGTATTGTTGCCGATGTTGGGACCGATCACGGCTTGTTGCCAGTGATGTTGATTGAACAACAACGTAGTCCCAAAGTGTATGCCATCGACAACAAACCAGGGCCGCTACGCAGCGCGTACGCAATGACCAAATCAATGCCGCAAATTACACTGGTGCTTGCCGATGGAATTCAAGGCCTCGCCGAAGATGTCGATACGATCGTCATCGCGGGTCTGGGCGGACGAACCATTGTCGATATCTTAGCAGTCATTCCCTCACGGATTACGACCATCATCATCAGTGCCCACGTCGCAATGCCCTTAGTCCGCAAGTCATTGCACGCCCTTGGGTATGCAATTGACGCGGAAGCATTGATCGAAGAAGCGGGGGAGTTTTACGAAATGGCACGGTTTATTCAAGGCCAAGTATCGTATACAGACGCCGATTATTATCTAGGTCCATTGCTACGCTTAGAGCGCAGTGATGTTTGGACCAGATGGCTCGAACAATGGATTGCACAGACGAAGTACACCCTCAAGCAAATTCCGGCGAACGACGAAAAGGCACTAGAGTATCAAGCCCGTTTGAGTCTATTGCAAAATGAACAATAAAAAAGAGCCCAATTGGGCTCTTTAGTGTTTGAACTTATCTTACGCGTACAGCGTCTGCGGGACACACTTCCGCACAAGCACCGCAATCGATACAGATGTCTTCATCAATGACGTACATGGGGTCACCTTCAGAAATACAATCAACGGGACATACGTCCACGCAAGGACCTGCCATAATACAGTCTTCGGTAATGAAATGTGGCATTTGGTACCTCCTTATACTTACTCATCCATTATAGCGAGTCCCTTAATGTTAGTAAAGTATAAATCGAAGATAATTTGCATTGTCGCAATTGAGCTTTGTGTATTTTATAGTACAATATAAAAGGTATAGGAGGGTCTTATGGTTGATACTTGGTTAGTAATAGTACTAGTTGTTCTTGCCTTACTCACAGGCGCGGGACTCGGATTTTATTTTTCCCAACGCTTCACAAAAAAATATTTAAAAGAAAATCCCCCGGTCAGCGAAAAAATGATTCGGTTGATGTTTCAACAAATGGGTCGCAAACCAAGCGAGAAGCAAGTCCGTGAAATTGTCCGCAGTATGAGCGGTGAATAACCTTTCGGGGTTATTTTTTTTACGAAAAAAAAGCCCCGAAGGCTTTTTAAAATTTCGCTTTGTTTTCTGTGCCTTGTAAGATTCGTTGGTAATTCGAGCGGTGACGCCATAAGATCAACACCATAAACGCAACACGAGGAATCAATTCATCCAAGGAGCGCATAAACACCAATCCTTCCAAAACAAACAGAATCGAGAACATGCTTGATGCCACTGAGACAAACTTCGTCAATTTTACGATGCCCAAGGAAATCGCAACTATTACAACCGCTTGAAGTGGAAACAAGAACAAGTACGCCCCAATCGAGGTCGCGACGGCCTTGCCTCCTTTGAAATTCATATAGATGGGATAACAATGCCCGACGGCGGCCGCAAACCCAATCCATAATAGGTTGAATGGTAAGACACCGTCCAGCCACAGCGTTGCAGCCATTTGGGTCAACGCCATTGGGACAATCGCTTTGACAATATCAAAGAATCCTGCGGTTAACCCTAGCTTTGGTCCCAGCACGCGAATGCCATTTGTCGCCCCTAAATTTCCTGAACCATGCTTGCGTAAATCAATGCCTTTGAATTTCATTCCCAACAAATAGGCAAACGGGATGGCCCCCAGTAAATATGCTACAATCAATGCGATGAGGGTAAGAAGTAGTTCCATTTGGACCTCCACGTTTGACATTATATCATACTGTACTTTACGATGAATTGCGATACAATAAGCAAGGATGGAGGGCTTCATGAGCGATCGCTATAGCGAACAATCAATTCAAATACTAGAAGGCTTAGAAGCCGTCAAAAAACGCCCTGGCATGTACATTGGCTCGACCGATACCCGCGGATTGCATCATTTGGTGTGGGAAATTGTCGACAACGCAATGGACGAAGTCTTGATTGGGGCCGCCGATCAAATTCATGTCACGATTCACGAAGACAATTCCATTCAAGTCACCGACAATGGCCGCGGCATTCCCATTGGGATGCACGGCTCTGGCATTCCAACCCCGCAAGTCATTTTTACCAAACTCCATGCGGGCGGAAAGTTCGGGGGAGACTCTGGGTATAAAATGGCCGGTGGTTTGCACGGCGTTGGCGCCAGTGTCGTCAATGCGTTAAGCAAGTGGCTTGATGTAACAATTCACAATCAAGGCAAAGTGTACACCCAGCGCTTTGAAGATGGCTCAAACATCATTGGTGATGCCGTCATTACTCCAGGAACCAAAAAAACCGGAACGAGTGTGTGGTTCAAACCCGATCCTAGTATCTTTTCTACCACCTTATATTCGTACGATTTGATCAAAGAACATTTAAAACAGTCCGCGTATTTGATCAAAAACGTGCAGATTCATTTGCTTGATAAACGTTCACACGTCGAAGAAACCTTCCATTATGAAGAGGGTATTTTGGCGTTTGTCAAAAGTTTGAACGAAGGCAAAGACAGTTATCACCATCCCATTTACTTTGAAAGTGTTGCTGAATTGATTGAAGTTGAAGTCGCGATGCAGTTCACCAAAGGTTACTTTGATACCTTATTGAGTTTTGTGAATAATGTTCGGACCAAAGATGGTGGCACGCATGAAACCGGCTTTAAGGTCGGGTTGACAAAAATTGTCAACGAACATGCACGCCGCTTAGGATTACTCAAAGAAAAAGAAGTCAACTTGGACGGGGTGGACATTCGAGAAGGGTTGACGGTCGTTTTGAGCATTCGCATTCCTGAAGCATTGCTTCAATTTGAAGGCCAAACCAAAGGCAAGCTTGGCACACCTGAAGCACGCAGTGCGGTGGAGAACGTCATTGTTGATAAACTACGCTATGTGTTGGAAGAACAAGCCGATTTTGCCCATGAACTAATCAACAAATCACTCGATGCAAGACGGGTGCGAGACGCCGCTAGAAAAGCGCGTCAAGACGCACGAATGGAGAAAAAACGCAGTAAATCTGAAGTGTTACTGTCCGGAAAGCTCTCTCCTGCGACCAGCAAAGACCCCAAACGCAGTGAACTGTTCCTTGTTGAAGGGGACAGTGCGGGAGGCAGTGCCAAACAAGGTCGAGACCGCAACTTTCAAGCGATTTTACCCTTGCGGGGAAAAGTCATCAATGCGGAGCGAGCTTCGATTGACGACGTCATCAAAAACGAAGAAATTTCAACGATCATTCATACGATTGGTGCTGGACTTGGGGTAGACTTTGATATTTTAAAATCCCGCTATCACAAAATCATCATTATGACCGATGCCGACACCGATGGTGCCCACATTCAAGTCTTGTTGCTGACGTTTTTCTTTCGCTATATGCCGGACTTGATCAAACAAGGCAGGATTTACTTGGCGCAACCGCCGCTATATAAAGTCAACTACGCATCCGGCAAAAAGGAATCGTCGTATGCTTGGAATGATGATCAATTGACCAAATTATTGGCCAAAAACAAAGGCACCATTCAGCGCTTCAAAGGGCTTGGAGAGATGAACGCCGATCAGCTATGGGATACTACAATGAACCCGCGCACTCGCACGTTAATCAAGCTACAAATTGAAGACTTTTCTGATGCTGAAGGACGCATTCGTGTTTTGATGGGCGATAGTGTAGAACCACGTCGTGAATGGATTGAGGCGAACATTGCCTTTGTGGAAGAGGACGATTTCTTGATTGGTGAGAATCATGAGTAAAAAAAACATCAAGGACACGTTACTCGAATACACCGAAAAAATCATTGATTCTAGGTTGGAAGACGTTGTTAGTGAGCGCTTTGCAACGTATTCGAAATACATCATTCAAGAACGCGCCCTACCCAACGTCAAAGACGGGTTAAAGCCTGTTCAGCGCCGAATTTTGTATGGCATGTACAAAATGGGCATGATGAGTGACAAACCGTATAAAAAATCAGCGCGAATTGTTGGAGAAGTGATGGGGAAATATCATCCCCATGGAGACTCAAGCATTTATGAAGCGATGGTTCGTTTATCGCAAGATTTTAAAACAAACATGCCCCTGGTTGACATGCACGGCAACAACGGCTCCGTTGATGGAGATTCTCCGGCTGCAATGCGCTATACCGAAGCCCGTTTGACCCCGATTGCCGAAATGCTACTCAAAGACATCAACAAACACACCGTCGACTTTATTCCAAACTTTGACGACGAAGAGTATGAACCGATTGTATTGCCGGCCAGATTTCCAAACTTGCTGGTCAACGGAAGCACCGGCATTAGTAGTGGTTATGCAACTGATGTACCACCACATAATATTACCGAAGTTTTGCATGCGGTAATGCGCCGCATTGATGAACCGAATTGTACGCTTGAATCGCTCCTGGACATCATGCCAGGGCCAGATTTTCCAACCGGTGGAACGATTCAAGGAATGGACGGCATCAAAGAAGCGTATGAAACGGGCAAAGGCCGAATTGTGCTACGCGGAACCATTGAAACAACCCCATCCCAACTAATCATTACGCAATTACCTTATGATGTAAACAAGGCAGTATTGGTTCGCAAAATTGATGAAATTCGCGCCGCTGTTAAAGTACCAGGGATTACTGAAGTTCGTGACGAAAGTGACCGCGAGGGATTACGAATTGTCGTCGATACAAAAAAAGGCGCAGACCAAGACGTTATTTTAAACTACTTGCTTAAAAACACGCTCTTGCAACGTTCTTACAACTTCAACATGGTCGCGATTCACAACGGTCGCCCTGAATACATGGGCTTGTTTGCGATGCTGGATTCATACATCCTGCATCAAAAAGATGTGATCACCAACCGCAGCAATTACGATTTACAAAAAGCCTCCTTGCGTAAACACATTGTTGAAGGCTTGGAAGCAATGGTCGACATTGTCGATGACATCATTGTATTAATCAAACAAAGCAAAAACAAAGCCGAATCAAAAGCAGCAATCATCAAACAATTTGGCTTCACCGAAGACCAAGCCGAAGCAATTGTGACATTGCAACTGTATCGCTTAAGCAACACGGACATTACCGCGCTGCGCCAAGAAAGCAAAGAACTCGGCCTAGAAATCAAGAAATTAGAAGGCATTCTCTCAAGTGAAGAGTTGTTGAAGACGGTCTTAAAGGCGGAAATTGAAGCCTTATTGATCGACTTTGATATGCCAAGGCGTTGTGCAATTGAAGCGGATATTACTACGATTCGCTTGGCCGAAGAAGATTTGATCAACGAAGAACCAACGGTTGTTGCAACGACCGCGCTAGGATACGTCAAACGCGCTTCAACCAGATCTTACGGCGCCGTGAAGGAACAAGAAGCCGGCTTGAAACCGGATGATGTCTTAACAGGGGTCTTTGAAACGACCACCTTTGCGACATTGCTGGCCTTTACCAACAAAGGAAACTATGTGTATTACCCGGTCTTTAAGCTTCCAGATGTCAAATGGAAGGACTTGGGCACGCAATATCTCCAACTTGGTCAGCATCGATGCCGATGAAGTTCTTGTCCAAACCCAAGTCATCGCAACGTTTGATCCAGCGATTGACGTCTTAATCACCACCCGCAAAGGGATGATTAAACGGACCTCACTCGCAGAGTACAATGTCACACGCTACTCAAAAAAAATGAAAGCAATCAAGCTCAAAGCAGGAGATGTAGTGGTTAGTGTTGAGGTTGGCAGTGCGCAAGCCATCGCCATTACTACCAAACAAGGGATGCTCAGTGTCTTTTCGACCCTAGAAGTCCCACAATCTGGCTTACTCACCTCAGGGGTCACTGCGATCAAATCCAAATTCAAACAAGACGCAACCACCGGCGGACACTTTATAAGCGATCAGAGCGATTTATATGCCCTGACAACGCGCGGACACATCATTCGAGTCGATGTAGCAGGGTATGAGCCCAAAGGCCGCTTACGCGTTCCTTATCAGCTAACCACACCAATCAAGAGTAACCCACACGAACTCTTGCATACGATGACCCTTGCTAAGGCAAGTTATAGTGCCCATGAGCTTGTGACCATCCAAGCAACCCCGCCCGTCACCATCGATGCCTTTGACATCAAATATCCACAAAGCGATAACGGGAAGAAGTTTAGTCAAGCCGGTCAAACCAATCTGACTCGGTTGTATGCGATTGCCCGAGCAACACAGTTTACAGCAGTCAACCTCGAACCACCGATTCCACAAGAACCCCCACCAAAGACAGCGAAACCTGACGTAGAAACCAAGCAAATTCGTCTAGAATTGGAAGAAACAGAGGACTAATCCCTCTGTTTTTATTTACGTTCAAAAATCAAAATATGAGTATTATTGTGATACAATAAAACAAAAAATAGTACAAAAAGAACTCATTAAAGAAAAAAGGGGTACATATGAGTTGGGTCGGCCAATTGGACATTTTTCGCCTTCCAAGTGACGTTATTATCGGTTTGACCGATGTCTATTCCTACAAGGGAAGACAAGTATTTCATGATGAAGTCATTGGCAGCGAGATCAAACTATACATCGAACAAACAATGATTCAAGACATTGAATCCTTTACGACCTTGCTCGACTTGAAGGTGTCACCCACCCGGTTAGCAACACTAGCTCGCAAGGAGATGTCACCACGAAACAATGCGGAAAAAACAGTCCTAAAGTTCAAACAAGTCTTAACGAACATCATGGAAAAACACCAAAGCTTTGCGTTTAGTACCAACGAAATTCAAGCCTTCCATTCCGTCGTCTTTGAACACATCGCCAATACCCGCTTTGCCCGCACCGAAACGGCCTCCAAATTTGCCACGCAAAAGGTCATCAATAAGCGGCTTGAGCTTGATGAGGTCCTAGAAACCGCAGATTTGGTGTATCGTGGTCACAAGTACGAAAAACTCGTCTTATCGTTACTCTTATTTGTCGACTTTTATAACATCAAGGCATTCCAAGAAAAGAATGAATATACGGCGTTAATGCTACTCCAATTGCTGTTGTTCAAGATTGGCTTTGATAACTTCAAATACGTCAGCTTTTATGAGTACATCAATGAGAACTTCGAAGAATACAAAAAAGCCCTCGTTGCTGCTAGCTTTAGTTATGAAGAAGGCTTATCTCAGCCATTACCACTGATTCGTTTCTTCTTACGAGCCCTCGTAGAAACCAGTAAAACGATTGCTCAGATGGTCAAAAACCATGAATATGACCAACAATTAAACAAATCCTATTCCTTAGAAAACACGGTATACAAGCTACCCCAGGTGTTTCAAAAGGAAGATTTACGCCGGATTCATCCTGGCGTCAGTGATTCGACGATCAACCGGGCCCTCGTTCGCTTACGTGAAGAAGGGGTCGTTCGGCCACTTGGCAAAGGTCGCAGCGCAAAATGGATGCGAATTCAAAACAAAGACAAGTTTAACATCCAAGAACAAATCAGTTTGGACATGATCATCGAAGACAAGAACGCAAAGTAGCGTTCTTTTTTTATACCCTCTTTCACAAGGGAAGAAATACCGAAAATTTATTATATTCAACGGGGTACATTTGAGCATGTTTCATCTCGAGAAGAACCCCTTAAAATCGCATCAATCAACACCTACACCATCAATAAATGCATTTAAGGAAGTAAACCACCGGTTTTAATCAATCGGTATTTACTTCCTATAATATATATTATGTAAACTTCGACTATAGATAGAATGGTAGCGAATAATCGTCTTATGTGTGGAGATGTGGAAATACGCTAAGAGTCTTATTCTTTTGCAGACATTATACCTAATTTTTAAATCTCGTTCGAGTAGCGTTTGATAAAAATTCGATAATTTTGATAGACGCGCTGAGAACGATCGAGCGAAACGTTTGCCGGTGATTCTCCATCTCGATGAGAGATAAAAAAAATCCCCGGATTCGGGGACTTGGATGTTTCGCTGTTAAGCGACAGGAATGATTCGCACTTCCGGCCACTCGTTCGAATCGATTTGATAGGGTTCGGACGTTGTTAAAAACTCCAACACAATGGTTTCTAACATTTGATTCACATAACTTGCATCAATAGTACCAGTAATCCCAATGGCTCTAGTTAATGGTGAATACATGTAAACCATCGCAAAATCATAATGTGTCGTTCCGTCGATTTGATACAGCGGTGTGGCATTGGTACTGGTTTGTAGTAGTTGATACAAGAATTCATTGTTTTCGCCAGTTTCCCAGCCATTACTACGTAAATACAAGGCACGTGTGGTTAATCCAGCGTTCAAATCAGCTTGCGTCAATGGTTCCACCCATGCATCCATCCCTACCACACTGGTAATTCGTTCATCGTCCATCGCGGCTTTGACCGCTGCACCACCGCCGGTGGAATGACCGATCACGTGGATGCTTGTCAGATCCAATCGTTGATTGAAGGCTCCTGGGGCTTGATTTAAGCCCTCTAAGACATCGATTGCTGCGATGATGTCTGACGCGTACGTTTCGACCAGCAGATTGGCAAATTCCAAGTAATTTGGTGTTTGTGCACGTGGTGGTAATGCCTCTCTGAATAGATATTGAATGTCTTCTTCCTCGTCGCCAAGCACTGTGGCCAATGAGCCGTATGTATGTTCCATTCCAATGACGAAATATCCTTGGCTTGCCAGTTCTTCCGCCAAATCAGTATGCAACGTTCGCGTACTACTCCAGCCGTGCGAGATGATGGCAATCGGAAGCGGCTTGACATCATTAGTAGGTGGTGCATTCAAATACGCGCTCGATTCATATGAAGTAATGTGGTCCAAGAGAAAGAACGGTAGTGACCAATCACGGGTTAATGAGCGTGTGACAGGAACTCCATCAGCAATCCACTTGGTTTGTTCGGCCCCTTGTGTCGTCTCAGCTGGGTACCAATATTGAACCTTAAACGCTCTCGATTCACCTTGCCGGCTGCCGTATTGTTCGGTGCGCTCAGGATTATTAATGATCTGGGAATACGTACCAATCGCAAACGGTCCGCTTGCTTGCGGCATCGGATACACCGGTAGGGCAATCATCGCCACTACACTCAGTGCTGTCAGCCCGTATACCACATTAACCAATCGTTTGTTTGGCGGGGTTAGTCGTGCTCGTGCGACAATTTCTATGACTGCGACAAGCACCAATGCGATGTACCACGGGGTTAACTGCCAACGAACAATCGAAAGAATGAAGTGCAGAAAGAACCCATACAACACGATGTGAAGTGTGGTGTTTTTACGCGTCACTCCTTGGCGTGCCCAGTACCAAATGAATGGCAGCGTACCAATCACAATGACATAATCTATAATCTGCATGATGCCCCCCTTGTGTCACTTATTTTATCAAGAAAAACCCTCCGACTGGAGGATTCAGCTACAATTCAAAGATTTTCTTGCATGCAAGCATGCACCGCGCCAATCATCCCCGCATCGTTGCCAAGTGTCGCTAACCGCATGGTCAGCCTTTTGTCGCTTGGTAAGACCACGGCATTGTCATACGCTTCTTGAATTTTCGCCAGCAAAAACTCACCAGCATTGGCGACACCACCGCCAAAGATCACAACGCTTGGATTGGTGATGACATTCAGTTGCAAGACCAATTGCGCCATGTATTTCGCCCATTCATTCACGACATCAAGCGCAAATGCATCACCAAGTTTCGCCTGATTGAAAATTTGTTTGACGTTACTTGATTTTGTAATCTTAGTCGCTCCACTGGGCTTTAACACCGTCGCCAAGCGACGAATGCCTTTGGCTGATAAGACGGTTTCTGCGCAATCACGTTTACCGCATCCACATTTGAAATTGTAGGGTGAATGTAAGGTGACATGACCAAGCTCACCGCCTTGACCATTTGCCCCTTCCACCACTTGATAATTGGCGACAATGCCACTACCTAATCCGGTCCCAATCGTAAACATCACCGCGTCTTTGACCGGCATGCTTAACTTGGAAATCTCTCCAATCGTGGCGGCATTGGCGTCATTCAACATGACAATTGGTTTGCCCGCAAAGGCTTCTTGAAACGCTTGATAGACATCCAAGCGTTCGAGTTCAATGTTGGGCAAATAACTCACTTGATTGTCAAACACTGGCCCAGGTAACGTCAAGCCAATGCCTTGAATGTCTGAAAGCGACAAGCCGGCGTGTTGTAATAATTCATGAATCCCGGCAATCGTGCCTTTGATGACTTGTTTTTTGATCGTGGGTACATTGTGCACAAAAAGAATCGTTGCGTCTTCGATGACCCCAAGTTTGATGGTCGTACCACCAATATCTACTCCGATGTATTTCATTGGTTGTCCTTCTTGTTTGCTCTTGGGTGAGCATTTTGGTAGGTTTGTTTCAAATGTTCGTTGCTGGTGTGCGTATAAATTTGTGTCGTGGCGATGTCTTCATGGCCAAGCAAGGCTTGCACATAGCGTAAATCTACGCCTTCTTCCAGCAAGTGAGAGGCGAACGAATGGCGAAATTGATGTGGATGGATGCCATCCTCAAAGCCGAGTTGTTTGCCCCATTGTTGCAACATCGTCCATACACTTTGACGATTCATTCGGTTGCCTTGACGATTCAAAAACAAGGCGGCCGTTTCTTGTTTCATGAGGAGTGGTCTGGTGGTTGTCAAATACTCACGCAAGCGAGAAATCATCACTGCATGCAAGGGCAAGATGCGTTCTTTGTTGCCTTTGCCAGTCACATGAACGAATCCTTCAGTCAAATGGACATCAGCGATATCAAGCTGCGTGCATTCGCTAATTCGCATTCCCGTTGCATATAACAATTCCAAAATCACAGCATCTCGGCGATTGTACACCGTCGTTTGCGGAAAGGTATCCAATACTTCTTGCATTGCTTGTTGCGACATTGTCTGAGGGATTTTTCGACCAATTTTCGGGCCTTTGATTGATGCAGCGACATTTTCTGTCACCGCATGTTCGATGAGTAAGTATTGATGAAACCCCTTAATCGCGGATAACTTACGTGCGACCGTGGTCGGTTGTTTGCGTTTGCGTTGTTCGTTGGCGATAAAGCGTTGAACGTGATCCTTTTGAATCTCGGTAACTTTTGTCAGTTTATACGTTGTTTGTAAGTAGTCGATGTATTGATTGATGTCTCTGACATATGCACGAATTGTTTGCGGACTAAAACCACGTTCGACGCGCAAATAATAGACATACGTTTGGACAAATACCTTCATACCCGTCTCCTACAATAACTGTATCAAAATTTCGTTATTTAGCATGACTCCTTTTTCAGTCGGTCGAAGATGGGTTGGCGTTTCTTCCAGCAACCCTTGAGCAATGATCGCCGGGATATTTGGATACACTGAATGCAAGGTATGGCCAAAGCGGCTGATATACTCAGCCTTATCAATGCCATCTAATACCCGCAAGCCCACCATCACGACTTCGGCTTCAAGTTCACGCTCTTCGGTCGTGACAGGTTGTGTTTCAGACGATAAAAAGGTCGACAAATCACGGGTCACACGGTAG
>JAGYLA010000030.1 GCA_018401215.1 Bacilli bacterium
GCAGTCGTTGCGTAGGCAACATAATGCTCTTGACGATAATGTGAAGGTTAGTGTTGACCAGTTGTTGGAGCATACGGATGAGGACACTAAACTTAAATCGTTGGTGTTGTTTTTGGTTAATAATGATGATACTGATGAGAACCTTTATGAGGTTCGTAATGGTTTGGTGTATCAACTGTTTTATAGTGACTGGGATTTCCGTCCTACTTTGAGCGAGTATGTTCAAAACAATCAGGATAGTTTGCCTGATGTCCCTGTTTTAGTTGAATAAGGGCGGTGTGTGCTGTTGTCCAGAAGTTGTGTGTCTCAGGCTTTTGCCGATTTAGATGCAGGGCGTGTTCAATAGTGTGCTCGTTCGACAGAGGTAACAACAATGTAATGACGGCGTGTGGTGTATCGCTATGTACGCTGAGCTTCGATGAGTAATGTTATGGAACCTTGTTAAGCTTTCTGTAATGTTGCGACATGTCGACCAATTGCGTGACGGAAGACCATTTTCGCCGTGCCTCTTGCATTGTTTGTTGTTTCGGTGTGTGCCGCGCCGGGTAGTCAGCATGTCAGAACAGGCGTGTTGACTGCCCGGTGTTGTCAATTTTATGAAAGGTGTTGTTGTGTTAATTAAAGTTAATGAGTTGGATAATGTTGTTCGTGGTGTGAATTATTATGTGGGTACGCAGCGGGTGGACCATCCGTTGCTGAATTATGTGGCTGCTAAAACGTTGGTGGGTTATTTTGGTTCGTTGAAAGCGTTGTGGACTGCTATTAATGATTTGAAGTGGAAACCTCAGCGGGGTATGTCGTCGGATAGTTCTGATAGGGGTGATTTTCAACAGTTTGATTCGTTGCAGCAAGCGTTGGATGTTTTCGTAAATAATCCTCGTAGTATACGTCGTTTTACGGAGGATACGATTGCGTTGACGGCTGATGAGGCTGTGGGTAAGGATGTAACGTTTGATGTGACGGGTGATTATTTGGATATTGGTAAGTTTTTGGAGGGGCAGCCTGAATGTTTTGGTGTAGCCCATAATGGTAACCCAAATAATTTGAGTGTTAATTTGTTGATGAATGTGTCGGCTAGTTCGTATGTGTCAACTGAGGCTATTACGGCTAAACAGGCTAGGTTGTTGCGTCTGGTGGATTGGTTGGAGAATCAGAATGTTCGGTGTCGTATTACCGCGTTTGAGTCGACTCATACTACGCATGCTGAGGTTGTGTTGAAGGATTATGATGAGATGGTTGACCTTAATGATGTTGCTGTTGTGGGTCATAGTGATTTTGCAGTGTGTGTTTTCTTTTGTCGGAACAGTCGAAACGTGGTCTTCTGGGTATGGAACTCCTGGGGGTTTTACGTATGCGAAGAAGGTTTACTGCTGACCCGGCTGATGGTTTAACTGTTTTTATTGGGCACCAAAGCACATCGGATATTGAGGATGTGGATAAGGGAGTTCGATAAACTAAGAGATAAATTGGTTGATGTTATTAAGGATTCGTCGGCTAATGATTTCTCTACCGTGTATTTGTTGGAATTAGATTAGGGGTTGTTATGGGTAGGAACTTGGTGCAGGAGGACCCCAAGGCTGCGAGATGAAACCTTGGTGTGTTTGAAAGGCGCTTTATGAAACTGAGACCAGCGGGAGCGTTTGCAGCAACATTTGGTTGAGGCTTTGCGCAGTAATGATGTGGGAAGTATTCAGCAGATGATTAGTGTGATGGAGGCTGGCGTGAGTGGATTGCTGAGAATGGTGATGATGCTAATGAGTCAGTTGTCTGCTGCGCAGAAAGCTTTGAATAGTGTTTTGCGTCAAACTCAGTTGTTGGAGGAGTTGTTTAATGATGATAAAACCACTGTTGAGGAGTATCAGGCGTTTTATAATAAGTTGATTGCTTCGTTTATCGCTGAAGAAGTTGACGAGGTTGTGGAGCGTAAACAGGGTGGTAAGCAAATGTTGCCTGGATACGTTTAATCATAATCGTAGGTTTTGTATAGCGTGTGTATACGTCGGATGGTCTGATGGTAATAAGGTTGAGGCGATTCCTAATCTTCATTTGTTATTTGTGGGATTTTATTAGAAAGCTGCCAATACCTGTTACGTTTTCGTTGCATGAGGCGTTAGTGAGGGTATTGCTGACCCGTTTAAATGCGGGTTATGTCTGCTGGTGGTAAGCAGTTTGTGGTGACACGATTATGGATTTTTGTGAAATCACAACCAATGATGCTGCTGTTGCTGGTATGGAGCATATTGATATGGTGAGATGGCGGGGTTGCATGTGCGGCCGTCTTTGTGTGTCCTAAACCTGATTTGTGTTTTGATTTGTTGAATGAGGCTCGGGATGAAGCTCATATTGATATTAATGGTGCGTTTGGGGATATTAATCCGGCGGATTTCGCTGATTAGGTTGAACGCCCCGGGTTAGTAGGTAGCCTGTGGGGCGTTCTTTGTTGAAAGAGTGTGATGGTAATGGTTAATGGTGTGGGTGCGCGTGTTGCTGTTGAGAATACTTTTGATTTGTTAACTGGTCTTAGTCGTGAGGCTTTTACGGTTTGAGGTTAATGCTATTAGTACGGGTAAGCATTGGTATCGTTGCGTTTGCGGTCTCCCAGTCCTGATGGGGACCGTCAACATTTCGTGATATTGGTCTGTTTTGACGTTCCGCCTGATGTTCTTCGGGTTTGTTGGAGGTTTGTGTGGGCTGATACAGGTAACACTCATTGTGAAGGACTGACATCAGGTTTGTGTGGGAGGGTTCTCCGACGCATGGACAACAGTTGTCCTAACATTTATGAGTTGTTTTTCTGGGAGCCGCAGCATGCTACTGCTTTGTTGGGGCGTGGACTTCTTCCCGGGCGAGACTGGTGGCGTGATAGCCACGTCTTTGCGTGATAACAATAGTTGACGTTTATGGTTGAGGAGTTTTGAACAGTCAACGTCGTTTGTTGAGTTGGGTACTCGCACTGTGGGCTGTGTTGATACGCTTAATGATGCGCATGTGAAACGTATTACTATGCATGTGGGTAATCATCAGGCTAAGAATGTCTATTTTTTGGATAGGGAGCCGGTTCTTGGTACTGGTGCTCCTATTCCGGGTATGCCTGGTGAGAGTACTGTTGTTGGTGATAGTGCGACTGGTTTTGGTGGGGCAGAGGGTTCCGCTGAATATAATATTCCGCCTATGCCTGGTGAGAGTGACGCTGTTCGTGTTGCTGTTGCTGGTTGGTGGGGTACTAAATCAAATAGGAAGGGTTAGTCATGTCGGATAGAAAAATTGTTGTAACAATTACGAAAGAGCAGGAAGATGGTCCGCCTTCTGATATTAAAATGGAGACTGAGGGTGATGTGAACGCTGTTGATGCGATTTATTCGTTGTATGGCGCTGTCGGTAATGTTGTGGAAATGTTGTTGCGTTCTGCTACTTCTACCGTTTTTGATACTAAAAGTCATGTTTTTCATGAGGAGTTGTTGGAGGGTTTAGCTCCGCATGCTGCTAAGCATTTCTTTGACAGTGTTAAAGCAACTATGCTTTTTGTTGATGAGTTGTTGAAACTTATTGAGTCTAATGATGAGCAGGTTGTTCGTGATTGGTTGGAGTCTCGTGTTGAGGTTCCGTCTGAGGATGGGTAGGTTGTGATGGATGATTTCATTGATGATGTGTTGTCTGGTAAGGATAAGTTGTTGACGTCGGGTGAGGTGTCGCAGATTTTGAATGTTAATGCGAATACTTTGTATTTGTGGCGTCAGTCGTCTGAGGTTAATTTGCCGTTTCAACGGTTTGTTGCTCCTGGTCAGACTCGTGGCATGATTCGGTATAAGTATTCGGATGTGTTGGCGTTTATTGATGCTGCTGCTGAACGTGGTGTGGAGGAGAGTGTTTCTTCTGTTGCGGAGGGTGGAGCTGTTACGAGGACTGTTTCTTTTGAGATTTCTGATAGTGAGGAGTTGGAGGAGTTTCAGGCTCGGTTGCAGGCGCAACGGGATAAGTCTTTGCGTCGTAAGCAGAAGGCTGGTAGGAAGGCTAAGGATGGGTTGAAGCGTGTCGGTTTGGCTGATGCGGTTGTTGATAAGAATCCGGCGTTGTTGGAGTCTTATGATGTTGATGATAAGGCTGAGCAGACTCGACGGCTTGTTGAGGATTTGCTTGCTGAGTTTGATACTTTTGGTCATAATAATGATGGTTATAGTTCGGAGGGTGATAATGAGTGATTCGTTG